>JAEUIF010000937.1 GCA_016795185.1 Planctomycetia bacterium
GCGGCCGCGCTTCACCGAGGAGCGCGCGGCCGCGTTGCAGTTCTTCGTCCGCAAGCACTTACCCGAACTGGTGCCGGTCCTGGACGAATTGAAGAAGGGCAACCCGAAACGCTATGAACAGGAAGTTGGCACGCTGTTCCAGGCGACGGAGTTCCTGGCGGCGCTGCGCGACGACCCGCGCCGCCACGACCTGGAGCTGAAAATCTGGCAAACCGAGCAGCGCGCCAATTTGGTGCTGGCGAAGATTGCCCTGGCCAGCGCCGCCGACCGCAAGGCCCTCGACGCGCAGTTGCAGGATGTGACAAAGACGCTGGTCGAACTGGATGCGCAGGTGCTGAAGCTGCGGGTCGAGCAGCTGACGAAGGAACTGGACGAGGTCAACGCCCAGGTGGCCCAGAACCAGCAGAATGCCGAGCAGCTGGCCCAGGAGCGCTTTCAGGCATTGCTGGCTCGGGTGAAAAAATCCGGAAATTAGCGCCCGCAGCCCGGCTTGCATGCAGAATCTTCACAACGCCCGATTGCTTGTCCGGTCGGGCCTGATTAGAATTTGTGGATAGGCGCGGAGCGGCCCCCGCCCGCGCCGACCATTCGCGAACTCTGTCGCCATTTCCAAGGAGCGAACCATGAGCTACGGCTATGACCTGGGGATTCCCGCCGCCCAAGCCCAGGCGGACGAACGCGCGACGTTCATCCGGCGGACCTACGGCCATCTGGCCGTCGCCATCCTCGGCTTCGTCGCCCTGACGGCCGGCCTGTGCAGCATTCCGGGCATTGAAGGCTTCATCGCCAAGATGACCCAGTCGCAAATCTCGTGGCTGGTCGTCATGGGCATGTTCATGTTCGTCAGCTGGATCGCGGAACGCTGGGCGCAGTCCAACACCTCGCTCGGCATGCAGTATGCCGGCCTGGCCCTGTACGTGGTGGCGCAGTCCATCGTCTTCTTGCCGCTGATTTACATCGCTGCCTTTCTGATCAAGGACCAGACCGTGCTGCCGACGGCCGGCATCCTGACCCTGGGCGTCTTCGGCGGCCTGAGCACCGCCGTGCTGGTCACGAAGAAGGACTTCTCCTTCCTCGGGCCGATCCTGAGCGTGGCCGGCTGGCTTGCCCTCGCGTTCATCGTCGCGGCGGTCATTTTTGGCTTCAGCCTGGGGCTGATCTTCTCGTTCGCGATGGTGGCCTTCGCCAGCGCCGCCATTCTCTATCAGACCTCCAACGTGCTGCACTACTACCCGACCAACATGTACGTCGCCGCCGCGCTGGCGCTGTTCGCCGCCGTCGCGCTGCTGTTCTGGTACATCCTGCGGATCCTGATCGCGACCCGCGAATAAACCCTGCGGTATTTGTTCGTAGGTTCCGCCTTCAGGCGGCGAGCGACTCACCGCCTGAAGGCGGAACTACGAGCGCTATGGCGATGGCCACCTAGTTCGCCCTGGAACGATCGAACCCAAGCCCGGCCTGACACCAGGCCGGGCTTCTTCTTTTGAGCGACATCACCTTGAAACGCATCGCTGCCTTTCCGCTGGCCCTGCTCTCCCGCGCGGCCGACAAGCTCGTTCCTCCCATCGGCATCGTCCTCGGTTCGCCCATGCAGGCGGCAGCGCTCGTCGAACAGCTGCAAGCGGCGGTTTGCTTCCAGCTCGATCTCTACCAGGCCGACCGGCTGCGCGACGAACTGGAGCGGGCGAACACGCCGGCCCGCGTCGAGACGGCCGCCGACCTGTGGGACTTGCCCGCCGAGCTACAGACGCTGGTCTATCCCGCACCGCCCGGCGGCGAGCGGGCCTTGAAGATCGACATGGTCGAGCAGGCGTACCACACCCTGAAGCCGGGCGGCCGATTGGTGGTGCTGTCGCCGTACGCCAACGATCCGTTCTTTCCCGAACTGCTGAAGAAAACCTTTGGCCGCGCGCACATGCCGGCCGATTGCCAGGGGCAAATCGTCTGGGCGCAGCGCGGCGCGGACCGGCCGCGCCGCCGGCACGAAGTCACGTTTCATGCCACCATCAACGGCGACGGTCCGCTGGAGTTCGTGTCGCGGCCCGGCGTCTTTTCGTGCGGCAAGTTCGACCTGGGCGCGCGCGCGTTGCTCGAAACCGCCGAGATCACCGAAGGCGAGCGCGTCCTCGACCTGGGCTGCGGCAGTGGCACCAACGGCGTCTTCGCTGGCCGCCGCAGCAAGGCGCCCGTCACGTTCCTCGACAGCAACCGCCGCGCGACCGCGCTGGCCGAGTTGAATGCTCAGCAAAACGGCTTGACGGACTTTCGGACCATCACGGCCTGGAACCTGGCGGGCCTGGCACCCGCCAGCTTCGACCTGGTGCTGGCGAACCCACCGTACTACGCGCAGAACGCCATCGCCCGCCAGTTCATCGAGCAGGCGCGGCCGCTGTTGCGGCCGGACGGCCGGTTGCATCTGGTCACCAAGCAGCCCGAACCGTTGGCCGAAATCCTGGTCGAGCTGTTCGAGGATGTGGAAGGCGCGGAGCTACGCGGCTACACGGTGTTGATGGCGACCATTTAGAGCAGTTGGTGACGGGCTCGAGCGGTCCGCACAGCGGACCCTACGGCACCTACGTAGGGTCCGCTGTGCGGACCATAGCGCCCCAGGCTACGTCCATCCGCGAACCGCTCCCGCCGCTCGCGTTTCGGCACCGCTGGCGGTTTAGCACGCCGCAGGCCGGTTTTCGCTTGCAATGACCTAAACCCTTGCGATACTGGGCTGAAAAGACCTTCGACGCGGCCTCCGGGCACCCCCATTCTTCCCCGGACTGGCCCGCGCCTGGTTTGTTTTCTCGCCGTCGGCGGCCCACCGGCGGTCCCTATCGACGGATACACGCACGCACGCATCGCCGCTTCGGAGACCCACCTCATGGGCAAGAGTCGTGACGGTTTCGCCGAACTCCTTCTCAAGCAGAAGGTCCTCAGCCGGGAACAGCTCGAAGAAGCTCGCAACTACCAGCAGAAGACCGGCTGCCGGCTGGACGAAGCCGTCGTCAAGATGAACTACGCCAGCCAGGCCGAGGTCACCAAGGCCCTGGCCGACGAGCATGGCCTGGAGTTCATCGAACTGGACGAGGAGATCATCATCCCCGCCTCGGTCATCGAGCAGGTGCCCGAATCCGTGGCGCGGGAGAACGATGTGCTGCCCCTGGCCGCCGAGAACGGCACGCTCATGGTCATCATGAGCGACCCGACCAACACCGATGCCATCGACAAGTTGAAGTTCATCCTGGACAAGGAAATCGTCCCGGTGCTGGCCACCCGCGAGCAGATCAAGGAGGCCATCAACCGGCACTACGGCCAGACCGACCAGGAATCCGTGGACTCCATGATCCAGGAGTTCACCGACACCGCCATCGACTTCACCGAGACGGAGAGTAGCTCGTCCCAGATGGGGGCCGAGGAAGACGCGCCGGTCATCAAGTTGATGAACTTAATGATCATGGAAGCGGTCAATCTGAAGGCGAGCGACATCCACGTCGAACCGTTCGTCGATCGGGTGCGGGTGCGCTACCGAGTGGATGGTGTGCTGGTGGAGCGCGACAGCCCGCCGAAGCGATTGCACCCCCCCATGCTCGCGCGCATCAAGGTCATGGCGGGGATCGATATCGCCGAGAAGCGCCGGCCGCAGGACGGGCGTATCAAGTACGTCCTGGGCGGCAAGCAGTACGATCTGCGCGTCAGCTGCCTACCTACTGTGCATGGCCAGGCAGTGGTCATGCGTATATTGGACCGAGGTAATATCACCATCGGCATCCGCGACCTGGGGTTCGCGGACGATGACTATGGGCGCTTTCAGCAGATCATCAAGCGGCCCAACGGCATCTTCCTGGTGACCGGGCCAACGGGGTCGGGCAAGACCACGACCCTGTACGCAGCACTGAACGAACTGAACCGACCGGATCGCAAGATCATCACGGCCGAGGATCCGGTCGAGTATTACTTGCCGGGCATCAACCAGGTCGAGGTGAAGCACAACATCGGGCTGGACTTCGCGCGGATCATCCGGGCAATGCTGCGTCAGGCACCGAACATCATTCTGGTCGGCGAAATCCGGGATCGCGAAACGGCTGAGATCGCCGTGCAGGCCAGTCTGACTGGACACTTGGTTTTCAGTACACTACACACGAACGATGCGCCTAGCGCTGTGACAAGACTGGCTGATATCGGCATTCCCCCGTTCCTCATCGCTTCCAGCGTCATCGCCATCCTGGCGCAGCGTCTGGTCCGCAATGTTTGCTCTCGTTGCAAGGAGCCGTATCGCCCTACCTCGGTCGAATTGCGGGCAGCCAATCTGACTCCGGAGATGATTCAGAACGCGACCTTCCAGCACGGCAAGGGATGCAACAACTGCCACGGCAGCGGCTATCGCGGCCGCATCGGCATCTTCGAGTTGCTGCGCATGAACACCGAGGTCCGCGACATGACCTTCAACCGCGAACCGGCTCAGACCATCCGCAGCAAGATCAGGCAGCTCGGCATGCGTTCCATGCTGCAAGATGGAGTGGGAAAAGCAGTTGCGGGCAGGACGACCCTGAGCGAAGTCCTGGAAGCCTGCCACCACGGCGATTGAGACGGCAAGCGGGGCGGACTTGGAGGGGCTGGTCGGCCGACGGGTGCCGTCGCTGGTGGGATGGCTGGTTGTCCTGGGCCATTCCGGCCGCAACAAGCCCCGGTGTGAAGGCGGACGACCTGTCTCGCGATTCACGGGCTGCCCAATTCTTGAGCAGCGATTGCCGGGTCGCGGGCGGTCCTGATTGCAGCGCGAGCAGAGGGTTTTCGCGCTGCGCGTCCGCGCTCCCTTCTGATGATTTGTTCAGTTAAGCCCGTCGGCGTCAACTTCGGGATTTTCGTCGTTTTTGGTCGAATAGTTGGATTGTGCCCGTGTGGGCGGAATAATGCTGTTCAGAACGCTCTCATCTCCGGACAGATCGAGGCCGGTCGTTTCCGACCGCGAACGCAATTCCGCCTGGACGGGTTCTTCGCTGCGCCGGTTCCCCGCGCGGCCCGTTCTCGAGGAGGTTCCGTGGCTACGTCTACGATCCAGATGGAGACCCTGCTGAAGACAGTCACGCAGATCAAGGCGAGCGATCTGCACCTGACCGTCGGCCAGCCGCCCGTCGTGCGGCACCAGGGCCGCATGAAGCAGTTGCAGGCCAAGGTGCTCGACGGCGACGACACCACGTCGCTGATGAAGAGCATCACGCCCGACCGCTGTCAGCAGGAGTTGCAGGAAAAGGGCGGCGCGGACTTCGCCATCGAGTTCCTGGAAGGCACGCGCTTCCGCGTGGCGGTCTTCAAGCAGCGCGGCTACACGGGCCTGGTGCTGCGCCGCATTCCGAGCCAGTTCCTGACCTTCGAGCAGCTGGGCATGCCGGACGCCATCCGCCGGCTCATCACCCGGCCGCGCGGCCTGCTGCTGGTGACGGGGCCGACCGGCTCCGGCAAGACCACCAGCCTGGCGAGCATGATTAACTTCCTCAACGAGAACTACGACCGGCACATCATCACGCTGGAAGACCCGATCGAGTATTACCACAAGCACAAGAAATGCACGGTCAACCAGCGCGAGATCGGCGTCGATTGCCCGAACTTCTCCGAAGGCATCCGGCGCGCGCTGCGCATGGACCCGGACATCATCCTGGTCGGTGAAATGCGCGACCTGGAAACCATTCACGCCGCCATCGAAGCGGCCGAAACCGGCCACATCGTCTTCGGCACGCTGCATACCTCGAACGCCGCCTCCACGGTCAACCGCATCATCGACGTGTTTCCGCAGGAGCAGCAGGACCAGGTGCGCACGCAGCTTTCGACCGCGCTGATCGGCGTGCTGTCGCAGACGCTGATGCCGAAGAAGCCCGACGGCCTGATCGCCGGCTACGAGATGATGGTCGTGACCAACGCCATCCAGGCGCTGATGCGCGACAACAAGGTGTACAACATTCCGTCGGCCATCCAGACTGGCCGGCAGCACGGCATGTTCCTGCTGGACGACCATCTGTTCAAGCTCTGGAAGGACGGGCTGGTGGCCAAGGAAGAAGTGCTGCTGCGTTCGAGCACGCCGGGCGAGCTGGCGAACAAGATCGCCAAGGCCGAGCGCGGCCAGAGCGTGGACGACGACGGCGACGCGGACGAGGACGAGGATCGGCAGCGGAAACCGGCGGTCAAGCGCTGAACCCCAGGTAGACTTCAAAAGCTCCCCTGGGGGCGGGAAGGTAACGCAGCATGAGCACGCCGAACCCAAATCAGCCGAACCCGCAGCAGCCGGCCAAGCCGCCGGCTGCCGGCCAGCCCGCGCAGCGCCCCGCCCAGCCGCAACCGCCGCAGCAACAGCCGGCGAAGCCGCCGGCTGCCGGCCAGCCCGCGCAGCCAGCTCGCCCCGTACAGCCCGCGCAGCCGCCGGCGCGGCCAGCGCAGCAGGGGCAGCCCGCGCAACCTCCGGCACGGCCCGCCACGCCGGGGACTCCGCAGGTGCCCATCGTGGTGCCGACGCGGCAGACCTTGCACGGTGTGCCCTCGCCCGTGCAGCAAGGACAGCCTCCGGCCAAGCCGGCTGCACCCGCAGCCCAGCAACCTGCGGTGCCGCCTCGCCCACCAGCCCCGCCGGCTGCTGGTGCGCAGGCTGCCCGGCCGACGATTTCCGGCGTCCCCGCGCCGCAACCGGGTGCGCGTCCGCCCGTCGGACAGCAACCCGCGCCGCCGACCGCGCGGCCCACGTTGCCGCCGGGCACGCCCTCCCCGGTGCAGCGTCCGCCGGCCGCGCCAGCGCAGCCGCCGGCGGGCGTGCGTCCGCCGACGCCGCCGACGCCCACGGCACGGCCCACGATTTCCGGCATGCCATCTCCGGCAGGGGTCCGCCCGCCGCCGGCCGCGCCCGCCCAGCCGCCGCGCCCGGTCGCCCAGCAGCCCGCTGCACCGCCGAGACCGCCCGCTACGCCGGCGCAGCCGCCGCGCCCGGCCGCGCAGCAGCCCGTCGCGCCCGCGCAACCGCCGCGCCCGGTCGCGCAGCAACCCGCCGTGCCGGCGAAGCCACCGGCAGCGCCGCCCCGGCCGGCGGCGGCCCCACCAGCCGCCGCGAAGCCGTCAGCGCCGCCCGCGAAGGCCCCAGTCAAACCCGGCGCGCCACCCGCGCAGAAGCCCGCGGCGGCGGGCGGCAAGGGCTCACCGCTGCTCACGGGCAAGAACAAGCTGGGCCAGGTGCTGGTCGATCTCGGCTACATCGAGGAAGAGCAGCTGCAAGCCTTGCTCAAGGAATCGCAGCAAACCGGCCGCCCGGTCGGCGAACTGGCTCTCGGCCGCGGCATGATCACCGAGGACCAGATGGTGCAGGCGCTGTCCGAGCACCACGGTCTGAAGGTCGTGGCCCTCAACGAGCTGAAGCCGCAGCCCGAAGCCATCACCATGGTGCCCGAGACCATGGCCAAGCTCTACAAGCTGCTGCCCTTGATCTGGAAGGACAACGTCCTGACCATCGTCCTGGCCGACCCCGGCAACCTGTCGGCGCTGGACGACATGCGCAACCTGCTCGGCATCAAGCACGTGCAGGCGGTGCTGGCATCGGCCAAGTCCATCGACGAGGCCATCGTCAAGTACTACCAGGGCAAGGAAGAGAACATCGTCGATATCATCAAGGAGCTGGAGTCCGCCCCCAAGCTGCGCTCCAGCCACCGCGAGACCAGCATCGACATCGAGGAACTCATCGAACAGGCCGAGTCGGCGCCGATCCGGAAGCTCATCAACATGGTCTTCCTGATGGCGATTCGCGACCACGCGAGCGACATCCACTTCGAGCCGTTCGAGGAAGAGTACAAGATGCGCTACCGCTGCGACGGCGTCCTGGTCGAGATGGTGCCGCCGCCGCGCCACCTGGCGATGGCCATCGCCAGCCGCATCAAGGTCATGGCCAATCTCGACATCGCCGAGCGCCGCCTGCCCCAGGACGGCCGCATCGAGTTGACCATTGGCGGCAGCCCGCTCGACATGCGCGTCAGCGTGTTGCCCACCATGTTCGGCGAGAGCGTGGTCATTCGCGTGCTCGACCGCACCGTGGTCAACCTCGACCTCGACCGCTGCGGCCTGGAACCGCAATTGCTGGCCAAGTTTCGCGAACTCATTCACAAGCCCAACGGCATCGTGCTGGTTACCGGCCCGACCGGCGCGGGCAAGACCACGACGCTCTACTCGGCGCTCTCGGAGCTGAACCAGATCACCGAGAAGATCATCACCACGGAAGACCCAGTCGAGTACGAGATTGACGGCATCTGCCAGGTGCCGATCAACGCCGACATCGACATGACCTTCGCCAACGCCCTGCGCTCGATCCTCCGGCAAGACCCGGACATCATCCTGGTCGGCGAGATCCGCGACCTGGAGACGGCGCAGATCGCGGTGCAGGCGTCGCTGACCGGGCACCTGGTCTTCAGCACGTTGCACACCAACGACGCGGCCAGCACCATCACGCGCCTCCGCGACATGGGCGTCGAGCCTTACCTGCTGACCGCCACGCTCGAAGGCATCCTGGCGCAGCGGCTGGTGCGGAAAATCTGCACCGAGTGCCGCACGGTCTACGAACCCAGCCAGGAACAGCTGATGGAGCTGAACCTGCGTCCGCAGGACGTGAAGGGCAAGAAGTTCTACTACGGCGCCGGCTGCCCGCGTTGCAACAACACCGGCTTCAAGGGCCGTTCGGGCCTGTTTGAACTGATCGCGATGAACGACGCGCTGCGCGACGTCATCACCCAGGGCGGTTCGATCGACGCGCTGCGCAACGCGGTGCGGACGCAGGGCGTGATCGGCCTGCGCGAGAGCGGCCTGCGCGCCGTCTTTGCGGGCGTCACCACCATCGACGAGGTGGTGCGCGAGACCGTGCTGGAAGACGATATTTGACATTCCATGAGCCCCTCTCCCCTGGCGGGAGAGGGGTAGGGGTGAGGG
>JAEUIF010000203.1 GCA_016795185.1 Planctomycetia bacterium
TCGGCAGTGACCTCCTTGGCCACTGCCGACGCAAATCGTGCCTACCGTCACTTCACTTCGTCCAGCTTGGCGCTCTGGGCGTCGAACTTCAACACGAACACCTGGCTATGGGTGTTCACGGCCCAGACCAGGTTGCGCTGGGGGTCGTACATCACGCCGATGTTGTAGCTCCCTTCCTTGGTGATGGGTGGCGTGTCGCTGGGGATTGCGGTCTTGAACCAGGCATTCTTGGCGCAGTCGTAGAGCAGCCCGGTCGCCCCAATCATCACCAGGTCCTCTTTGGGTAGATAGACGGCCTCGCGGAAGTTCGTGCTGCCGCGGTCCAGGCCGCCGACCTGGTCGTTGCCGGTCGCGGTCACGGTGCTCACCTCGCCGGTCGCAAAGCTGTAGGTTGCCATTTTGCAAGCGGTCTTGTCACGGACGAAGAACAGCAAACGGTCGCGCTGCGCGTCGTAGACCACGCCGCCGTTATCGACGATGGGGCCGAAGAGTCGTCCCTTCAGCGGCAGTGGTTGCCAGGTCCGGTCCTTGTCCTGCAACCGCCAGAGTCCCACGCCGCGGTTTTGCAGCGTGTACGCCCAGGCCACCAGTCCCTGGGGGGTCGTGACCAGCGTGACGGTGTAGAAGCTGGGCACATAGGGGTTCACTTCACTGTTGCGGGTCCACTTACCGGTCTTCGGGTCGAAGAAGTAGGTGTACTTGTGCGGGGCGAAGACCATGCACTTCAGGTTCGGGTCGTAGCCCGTGGATTTGTAGGTGTGACCGGTCATCCACGGGTTGCCCTTGAAACTCCACTCGCCGGGCACCTGATCGTTGCTGTAGCACCAGTCGATCGGGAACTCAGGCGCGAAGGGAATGGAATAGCGGTCGGTCCTGATGTCGTAAACTTGCGGCGCGGTGCCGCTGTAGGCCGAATGGCCACCCGAGAAGCGCAGGATTAGATCCGCCTCCGGCGCGAACACGGCGGTGCCCCAGTCCATGTTCGGCGCGGGCCGCTTGGGCGTCGGCCGCAGGCGCCACTGGTTGGCCGGCAGGTTCTCCAGGTCGGCTTTCACCTTGCCCGGATCGGCGGGCGGGACATCCTTGCCGTACCAGGCGGGATCGTAAGGGCCTTGGCGGCGCTCCACGGTTCCGGGTTCGACGCCGTGCTGCTTGGCGCCCGCGGCGTTCGGCGCCAACACGTCGAGCTTGCACAGCCAGAGCTTGCGTTCCCTGTCCACCAGCGCCACGGTGTCATCCTCGGCCACCGCCGCGCGCAGCATGCGGTTGTTGGGACCGCTGGGGTTTTCCTTGGCCGGCTCGAAGCGCTGGATGAACTGCCAGGTGTCGGCCCGGGCGTCGTAGGTCCAGGCTTCGAGCGGCACATTGTTGTAGGGAAAGGCGCTATAGTTCGTCGTGGAGTTCACCGTATAACCGCCAAGCAGGACCAGCTTTTTCGCCTTCGGCAGCCAGAGCAGCGCGTGGCCGGCCCGCGGGGAGGGCGACAGGGCGGGCTTTTGCTGCGTCCATTGCTGGCCGTCGAAGGTCCAGGTGTCGGCGATCGTTTGGTCGAGCTGGTCGCCGCCGAACAGGACGACCTTCTTGCGGACCGGGTCGTACGCCAGCTGCGAGTTGGCCCGCGGCGGCGGCTGGCGGTCGAGTTTGAGTTCGCGCCAGGTGTTGGTCGCGGAGGTGTAAATCCAGGTTCCGGGGTCGCCGCGCTCGGTGTCGGCATTGCCGCCGCCGAAGAGGACCACTTGCTTGTTGCCCGCGTCGTAGCAAATCGAGCCCCAGAACAGCTGGGTCTTGAGCTTGGTCGAGTTTTGCGGGTCGCCTTTCGCGGCCAGGTCTTTCCAGGCCCGCTTCACCGGGTCGTAGCTGAACGTGTGGCCGTTGATGTAGAAGAGGTACGTCCCATCTTCGGGAAGATAAGTGCAATTGCTGGCCGCACCCAGCAGCCAGTAAAAAGAGGGCCAGTTGGGTCGGGTGTTGCCCTCCGCATCCTTGAACAGCCCCTTCCAGCCGGGCGCTTTGCAGACGCCAAACTTTGGCCCCCAGTCCTTTCCTTCGGGGAACCAGTTCTCCCACTGGCCGCTGACCGGGTCGAAAGCCAGCTCATCGTAGGTATACGGGGCCCGCTTGTCGTACTGACTGCTGAGCCAGCCCAGGGACATAAAGCGCTTGACCTGCGGCGACCAGACCACGGCAATCGGCGCATCGGGGCCGATCAATGCCTTCTCTTGTTTAACCCACTGGTTGGCGGGCAGGCCAGGCTGCTCGTTCGCCTGACCGAGCACGGCACCCACGGCAACGACCAGTGCGAGCGGCAGTATTCTCATGGGTGGCAGACTCCGACGAGTGAACGAGGAACAGCCGCCGCGCTCGCTGGCGCGGGTCCGGCGCTGACCGGGGCGCGGCTTCGGGGAATCGTCACACTGTACGCCCAACCTACCGACGCGCCTAACGGCGACGGTGTAATTCCACAAGTATTGTGTTTGTGGTAGATCTGTCCGGGGGTCGCAGTCCAAACCTCGAGTAGCCCTCGGTCGCAACCGGCTGGTCGATTCGCCGCCGGGCGGAACAACGACCGCTGCGGCGTGTAAGCGTCTCTTCAGTTGGTGGATCGCCTGTTCAGGCTGCCCGTTTTTCGTTGATCTGACGGTGCCAGAACGCCTGCCATTGGCTCGGCTCGCTCTTGAACAGGGCACGCACATGACACCTCGAGTCCGTGCCGTACTCGCGCCAGCGCATCCCTGCTTGCTTGAGCCGCTGCCCAACCACGGTTTTGCAGGCGGACTCGACTGCGCCCGAGCCGATCATCCAGCCGTTGGCCAAATACGACGGATAGTCCAGGCGGTGCAGGTTGTTGCTCAGGTAGTTCACCACCTCGGCGTGCTTGTCCTGCACCGCCTTCTTGCGCGGCACCGGATAGTCGCGCAGCGCCGCCACGATGGCTTGGCCCCCTTCGTGCTTCATGGTGTGACACCAACTCGTCACCAAGGCGTTGCGTTTTTCCGCGTCGTCGGGGTGCAGCAGTTTGGCCAGTTCGGTCAGGTGATCGGCCGCACGCCAGAAGTCCAGGATCAACACCGGATCACGCGGGAAATCTCGGCGAATGAAGTCCTCCAGGCCATTGCCGCCGTCCGTCAGACCGATCCAGACTTCGGCCTGCTCCATGCCGATCTGGGCCGCTTGTTTGCGCAGTTGTAAGCCCAGTTCATCCAGGTCGTACAGGCCGGCCAGATAGCGCGCTTGCATCACCGCCTGGGCGGGCGGCTGATACGGACAATCGTCGGGCAACTCCGGCACGGGATTGTAGACCATGGCCACGTACGGCATGCGGCCTTCGGCAGCGCTGCCGTCCTTGGCCTGTTGCCGCACCCCCGTCAAATCCAGGCTGTTGTAGGCGCAGGTACGTCCCTGCGCGTCCCGATACCACGACCACGGTCGCGGGAAACCCAAGGTCCGGCCGTTGCGGCGGTACTCGGCGATGCGTTCGCTCACCCCTTCCGTGGTGCGCTGCACCGTGGTTTCCGCGACGTGCAACCCGGCCATCTCGGGCAGTACGCGCTCGGCCGCCTCCGCGAAACTATCACTCAAAGCCCCGGCCAAGCTGAGCAAACGCTCGGCGGCCGGCGTAAACGACCGCGCCGTCAAACCGACCCGGTCGTCCCACGGCAACAGGCCCTTGCCACAACGGCCGCAATAGTAATAGGCGCGCGTGCAAGCTATCGTACCGATCAAGCTGGAGGCGGTTTTCGACTGGTACCCGTGGAACTTGGCGCTTTGCTGACAGTGGGGGCAGACGATGCCTGACGCTCGAAGAAACCTTGAACAAGTTGACCGTGGATCAGCTCAAGCCCCTGGCGGCGCTGATCCGGAAGCCAGCTCCGATCCGGAAGGGGGAGCTGGTCGAGTTCTTGACGAAGACCCTGCTCAATCCGGTAAAGCTGCGAAAGCTCTACGAAGCTCTGGATGCAACGAGCCAAGCCGCCGTCCAGGAAGCCGTGCATGCGGATGACAACATGCTCGATCTCGAACGGTTCCAGGCCAAGCACAGCCGTCTGCCTGATTTGGGCCAGAGCGAATGGGGCAGGAATCGTCAGCCCACGCAGTTGAAGTTGTTCTTCCCCGGCTACCAGCTTGTCTTGCCCTACGATCTCCAGGCCCTGCTGGAGGAGTTCGTGCCCGAGCCAGTAGAGCTGAAGGCCGCCGGCAAGGACGAGCTGCCCGCCACGGTTCGCCGGCCCCACCTTGACCTCGGTTCGTCGTACTGGAAGCCTGATCTCGAAGAAGTGGAGCTGACCGTGCGGCCAACGGCCCGGGCCGCTCTGCACGACGTGATGGCCGTCCTGCGGCTCATTGACGCGGGCGAGGTGCGGGTGAGCGACAAGATCCACCGTCCCAGCGGGGCCGCCATGAAGGCCGTCGCTGCCATCCTCATGGACGGGGAGTATTACCAGGACGGCGACCGCTCCAAGTATGAAAGAGATCCGGGCTACGACCTCTCCATCAAGGCATTCGCCTGGCCGCTGCTGGTGCAGGCGGCGGGCCTGGCGGAGACCGCCGGCACCAAGCTGCAATTGACCGCCACTGGCCGCAAGGCGACCACGCGGCCGCCCCATGAGGTGATCCGTCAGCTCTGGGAGAAATGGCAGAAGACGACCCTCCTGGACGAGTACAACCGGATCGAGGTCATCAAGGGACACCAGGGATCGGGACGGGGCGGCTTGACCGCAGTGGCGGCTCGCCGGGAAGCCCTGGTCGAGGTCCTGGCTACCTGCCCGGCTCATCAGTGGATGAGCACCGAGGAACTGTTCCGGCTCCTCAAGGCGTCAGCCCGAGGCTTCCAGATCAGCCGCGACCCGTGGAAGCTCTACATCTGCGAGCAGCGCTACGGCAGCCTGGGCTACGACGCCCGCTACACCTGGGAGGCCCTCCAGGGGCGGTTCACCTTGGCGTTTCTGTTCGAGTATGCCGCCACGCTCGGGCTGATTGATGTGGCCTACATTCCTCCCACCGGTTCCCGGAACGACTTTCATGACCGCTGGGGCACTGACGACTTCACCTGCCTGAGCCGCTACGACGGCCTGATGTACCTGCGGATCAACTCGCTTGGCGCCTGGTGCCTGGGACTCGCTGACAAGTACCAACCGGAAGCCGTCGCCGTGAACCGGGTGCTCAAGGTTGTACCCAATCTGGATGTGGTGGCAGCCAACCCGCCGCTGAGCCCGGCGGACGTGCTGTTCCTGGACCGCTTCGCCGAGCGGAAGTCAGACGCGGTCT
>JAEUIF010000212.1 GCA_016795185.1 Planctomycetia bacterium
GAACGCTTCGACGCCGCGCAACCAGCGCCTACGTCCGCAGAAATAACACAAATACACTCCTGCGGTGAATCCAGGGAATCGCTGGGCAGGATGGCGGCGACAGGGTAGACTTTTCCCAGATGGCTTGGAGCCTCGTCCTCAGCGCCTCTCGGTCCCACGGTCACGGCCAATTCCACGGGGGAACCATGCTGAGCTTCTACGAACCCTACGACCGCGGCCCGGCGGTCTTGCCCGGCGAACTCCACAGCGGCACCGAATCGCTCTCGGTCGAGCGCTGTCTGGAATTGCATCGCTTGATGGTCCGCTCGCGCGTCCTGGAAGAGCGGATGATCAAGATGAGCAAGTCGGGCGAGGGCTACTTCTGGATCGGCGGGCCGGGTGAAGAAGCCTTCAGCGCCTGCCTGGGAGCCCAGGTCCACAAGGGTTGTGGACCCGCTTACGACTACCTGTATTTGCACTATCGCAACAGCGCGACGCTCCTGGCGATGGGCATGGACCCGCTCGATGGCCTGCGCCAGATGGCCATGCGCCGCACCGACCCGCACTCGGCGGGCCGCTACTTCTCGAATCATTTCGCGCGGCGCGATTGGAACGTACTGCCCGTCAGTTCGGTGCTGGGCATCAAGTTCAGCATGGCGGCCGGCACGGCCCTGATGCAGAAGCGCGGTAGCGGCGACGGGGTGACCATCGTCGTCGGCGGCGACGCCGGCACCGCGGAAGGCGACTTCGCTTCGTGTTTGGTCTGGAGCACGCGCCCCCAGCAGGAACTGCCGGTGCTGATCGTCGTCACCAACAACGGCTGGGGTATTTCGACCTCGGCCTGCTCGCAGCACAGCGAAAGCAGCGTCATCGACCGAGGCAAGCCGCACGGCATCCCCGGCGAAGTCGTGAACGGCAACGATCCGGTCGCCAGCTGGCATGCGGTGCGTCGCGGGCTCGACTACTGCCGCCGCGAGCGCAAACCCTATATGATCGAGGCGCTGGTGTCCCGGCTCTACGGCCACTCATCGTCGAGCGGCTGTCAGCGCGTGCGCAACGAAAGCGATTGCATCCGCGACTTCGAGATGCAACTGCTCGACGCCGGTCTGGCTGACGCCGAGGCACTCCGCCGCGTGCATCTCGACGCCGAAGAAGAAGCCGAAGCAGCCGCCGAGATCGCCCTGAGCGAACCCCATCCCACGCCGGAAGACGTGCCAGTGCATACCTACGCGCCCAGCGCGGTGGATGCGGTTTATCCGGACGACTACACCGGGTTGCCGGAATGACGCGCTGTCGGCTGGCTTCGCAATCTGTAGCTGGCGAATTCGTCAACAACTCGTTCGCTGCCAGCACCGAGCGCCGCCTCCATTCACCATTTATCCTGCGGCCATTCTCTTACGAAATATGGCAGGCACTGGTTATAATTCCTCTGAGAGGCAGGTGCGACCTGCCGCCCATTCTGGGAAGCGCTGCCGCGTTGGAGTTGCAGGATGAATCTCGAACCACTGGTGGCCCAAGTCAAAGCGCTAAGCGTCGATGACCGTCTGGAATTGATGCACTTGATCTGGGATAGTCTGGATGCAGATCAAGCAGCGGTCGATTTGACGGAAGAACAGAAGCGCGAACTGGACCGTCGCTTGGCGGCGAACACGGCTAACCCCGAAAAGGTCATTCCCTGGGAAGAAGTGAAGGCCCGGTCCCTCGCCAGGGCGCGAGCTCAATCATGAGTTTGGCCGTTGTATTGACGCCCGAAGCGCAAATCGACTACGACGAGGCTTTCGATTGGTACGAATCAAAGCGACGCGGATTAGGTGTGCGTTTCGCGGGAGCTGTCGAAAGAGCATTCAACGCGATCGCGGCAATGCCCAACATGCACGCGGTGGTCTACAGAAATCTCCGCAGCGCAGTGGTCCGGCGCTTTCCCTACGTCATCTACTATCGTGTCGAACCGAATCAACTTGTGGTTGTGTCGGTATTCCACAGCCGTCGCGATCCAAGCATCTGGCAAAAACGAGTTTGAACAGGGGTGCGGCCAACCATTTTCGTTTCCAAAGTGCAGTGGCAGGCTGAAATGCTGCCAGATCAGCTTTACCGTTTCAACAACTCGTGCTTCGACAGCGCCAGACCGCGCACCGATAGCCCGCTGTCCGTTCCCACCGTGACCGTATGCGATGCCGGTAGGTCGAATACCCCGACGCGCTGCCAGCGTTGTTGCACCGTTTCGGTGCGTTTCAGTTCGCCGGTCGTGCCGTCGCGGTACTGGACCGTGTAGCTGCGCGGCAGGAAGAGTCCGTCCGCGTTGCGGTCGTTGTCGAGCACCGTCAGCGTCATGTTCTGCTTGCCCATCACGCGGTTGACCACGAGCAGTTGCTTGTCCTTGACGCGATAGCTCGATGCGAACCGGCCGCCATCGAAGATCAGCAGTCGCCCCAGTGGATGGTCGGTCTTGCGGTCGGCGAAACGGACCACGGGTTGCGTCGGCTCGCTGCTGCCGGCGCGCGCGCCGCGGTGCAGCACGATGGATTCGAGTTGCTCCTGCACCCAGCCGCCGTCGGCGCCAGCTTGCGCCGGGTCTTCGTGCAGGATTTCAACCGCGCCTTTGGCGTTGACGTTCACCACCCCGGTGTAGCGCCGGCCGTCCAGGCTGGCCACGAAGTCCGCGCGGAAGCCCGGAAAGTCCTTCCACATGGCCCGCGCCGCGATGGCTTCCTGAAAGAGCTTCACCGCTTCGGGGTCGGCGTCCGTGCGCTGCAATGGCCAGTCAAAGGCCACCGTGGCGAAATCGCGGATCTCTTCGTACTTCTTGCCGGCCGCCTCGCCGTTCGCCTTGGTCGTGTGCGCGATGTAGACCGAATACTTGCCCGGCGTCGGCGGCTTCCACGATGACTTGCCGTCGGCGTCGCCCGGCAGCTTGACGTTGGCCAGGTTATCATCGACGGTGATGAACTCGACTTTCGGCAACGGCTTGCCGTCCTTCAAGGCGGCGAAACGGATCGTGTCGCCGTCCACCGTGGCGACGATCTCCAGCGGCACCTTGTCGCACGCCTTGAGACGGTTGACTTCCTCCGGGCTGCCGGCGATGGCCTTGGGAAAGTGCCGCAGCAGAAACGGGGTCTGCTTCGGCCGGGCCAGCACGCCGTACTGGCAGTGACCGATGACGGCATAATGGCCCGTCGCCGGCACCAGGGCGCGCAGTCGATCATGCGCCTTGTGGACCTTGAGCGGCTCGAACTGGCCGGGCGCAGTTTGCAGCCAGAGCGATGTATGGGCAATCTTTTCCGTGAAGCGCGGATCGCCGGCATCCGCCAGTTCGCTGAAGTAGACCTCGGCGTAGCGACCACCCTCGGCCGGCGGGCCGATGTAGACGAACAGAAAGTGACCGTGTAGCGGGAGCGCCGCCAGGAGCAAGAGCGCAAGCGTCAGACCCAGGTTGCGCGAGGTCATGGCTAGTCCTTTCATTTCTCTTCCGAGCGTTCCTCGGTGGTAGTCGTTTCCGTGGTGCTTTTCACCTGCAACTTGCCGCCGCCTCGGTCCCAGACGAAGTCGCTCGTCAGCTTGACTGTCGTGCCCAGCGTGCTGGCAGTGCTGGAAGCGTCGAGGGCGGCTTCGAGGTGCCCGCTGATGTCGAGCGTGCAGGGGCCGCTCATCTTCGGCGTTTGCGTGTCGCGCAGGCTGAGCGACAGCGTGAATTCCAATCGGCCCCACTGGCGGCCGTCCTTGCGGGAGGCGCGCACCAGTCGGACCGCGCCGGTCGCCGGCGGAATCACGCCCAACGGGGCGAAGCGGTCGAGCAACAGGGCTTCGCGCAACGGCCAGCGCTCGCCGATCTGCACGGGCTTGCCCGGCGGCAGCAACGGCGGTAGGCGGGTCTGCATGTCGAGGGCGGCGGCATCGAGCACGTCCGCCGGCAGCGGCGGATTGCCCGTGGAGGTGGCTTTCCAGCGGTTGCCCTGCTGGTCCAAAAAAATAGTGCGGCCGAGCAGCGGGCCGGGGCGGGTGGTTTTGTCCTGCGTCCAGGAGTCTTTTTGAATCGTCAGGTTCAGCTTGCGGGCAGCGCCGCCTTCCGCACTGAGTAGCGCCACGATCTCCCGCATCTGCGCGGGAGTTTCCTCGCGCAGCAGGCTACCGGCTGGGTCCAGCACGCGCCGGACGCCCGCCTCCCGTTGTGTTTGCCGAATCACGAGGCGCTTGCCGGGGTCCGGCTGGTCCTTGATCTTGATGTTGATAGCTTCCTGGAGCGGCCAGGGCTCCTCTTCCTCAACCGGGATCGTTTCGACCACGGCCGGCACGGTGGGCTGCGCGCGCCCACATCCGAGGAGGGCGAGGGCGACCAGGCACCAGGCGGCGCAGCGCGGCAGAGCGCCAGGCGATGGCATCGAGGACTCCACTCGTGGGGTAGGCGGCAGCATCGTGCCGCCGAGTATAACCGCGCCATCCGTTGCAACCCGCACGAAAAACCGCCGCTGCCGCCCGATCAGCGCCTTCTCGGAACGGCGTCGCCCAAGAACTGCTTGCAGGCTGGTCGCGGCGGTTTACAATCAACGACGTCCCTCGCACTCCTACCCGATTCGCCTCCGCATCATTCAGCCACAGGACGGAAGCATGGTTCGCTCCTGCAATAAGCGTCGGTTCCAGGCCGGCTGTCTCGCGGTGCTGCTGGGTGGCCTGTTGCTGGGTCGCCATCATTTCGCGCCCGCCGTCGAACCCTTGCCGCAAACCGTCGAGTTCAACCGCGATATTCGTCCGATCCTGTCGGATACGTGCTTTCATTGTCACGGGCCGGACAAGGCCAAGCGCAAGGCCAACCTGCGCCTGGATACCGAGGAAGGCGCCCGCGCCGACCTGGGCGGCTACCACGCCCTGACGCCGGGCAACCCCGCCAAGAGCGAACTGTTGCAGCGGTTGCTCGCGAACGACGATGAAGGCCGCATGCCGCCGAAGGAACTGGGCCGACCGCTGACCGAGCGGCAGATTCAACTGGTGCGCCGCTGGATCGAACAGGGCGCGAAATGGGAGAAGCACTGGGCATTTCTTCCACCGCAGCGCCGGGTGCCGCCGTCGGGCGGCGTGTGGTCGCGCAACCCCATCGACGGTTTCATTCGTGCTCGGCTGGAACACGACGGCTTGCAGCCTTCGTCCGAAGCCGACCGCACGACGCTGGTGCGTCGGGTGACGCTCGACCTGACGGGCCTGCCGCCGACGCCGGCCGAAGTAGATGCAGCGCTACAAGACGCTTCCCCCGACTGGTACGAAACGGTCGTAGCCCGACTGTTGGCATCGCCGCGCTACGGCGAGCGCATGGCGGTACGCTGGCTCGACGCCGCCCGCTACGCCGACAGCAACGGCTACCAGGACGACGGTGAGCGCTACATGTGGCGCTGGCGCGATTGGGTCATCGATGCCTTCAATCGGAACATGCCGTTCGATCAGTTCACCGTCGAACAGATCGCGGGCGACCTGCTGCCGAATGCCACCCTGGAGCAGAAGATCGCCACCGGCTTCAACCGCAACCACCGCATCAACGCGGAAGGCGGCATCATTCCGGAGGAATACGCCGTCGAATACGTGGCGGATCGGCTCGAAACCACGGCCACGGTCTGGCTGGGCCTGACGCTGACCTGCACGCGCTGCCATGACCACAAGTACGACCCGATCAAGCAGTCGGAGTTCTATCAGCTCTTTGCGTACTTCAACAACGTGCCGGAATCCGGGCGCGGCTTCAAGTACGGCAACTCGCCGCCGTACATGAAGGCACCCACACCGGACCAGCAGGCGCAGCTCCAGGCTGCCGACGCGAAGGTCGCGCAGGCCGAAGCACGCTTTCGTAAACTGGGCGATGCCATCGCGCAGGCCCAGGGCGAATGGGAAAAGAAATTGACGGCTCAGATGCCTTTCACGCCCGAACAGCGCAAGGCCCTCGACTGGACCGTGGTTCGCGAGTTGCTGGCCCACTACCCGCTCGACGGCAATGCCATCAACCGCGCGGGTGGTGACCGGCCGGCATCGCCCGGTACGGAATTTCGCGACGGCCAGGCCAGCTTCATTGACGGCAAGTTGCACCAGGCTGCCGACTTCGATGGCCGGCGCTTTATCGACGCAGGCGACACCGCGGATTTCGGCTTCGATGACCGCTTCACCATCGCTGCCTGGGTATATCCGCAAGGTGAACGCGGCGGCACTATCGTGTCGCGCATGGCGGATGGCGCACGGGCAAAGGGTTACAACCTGGCCCTGGTCAACGGCAAGGTGCAGTTCAACCTGGTGGTCCGCTGGCTGGACGATGCTTTGCGCGTGGAATCCGAGAACAAACTCGCCCCCAACCGCTGGCATCACGTCCTGGCCAGCTACGACGGCAAGAAGGCCGCCAGCGGCGTGCGCATCGCTATCGACGGACAACCGGCCAAGCTGCATGTGCACCTCGATGCACTGAACCAGACGTTCCAGATCAAGGAACCGCTCCGGATCGGCGCGGGCGGCGGTAAGGAAGGCCGGTTTCACGGCAGGATTGACGACCTGCGCATCTACCGCGATGTCCTGACGGCGGCCGAAGCCCGCATCGTCGCCCAGCCCACGGCGATTGCGGACATCCTGGCCATTCCCTCGCCACAGCGCAGCGAAGCCGACGCTCATAAGCTGCGCGGATGCTTCCTGGAGTTGCATGCCCCGGCGGCCATGCGCCAGGCGCGTAACGACTGGCTCAACGCCCAGAAGAGCAGGGAACGCCTGCTCGAACGCTTCCCCGACACGATGGTGATGGACGAACTGCCCACGCCGCGCGCTACCTTCGTGCTGATTCGCGGCGAGTACGACAAGCGCGGCGAGAAAGTGACGGCCGGAGTGCCGGCGGTCCTGCAACCGCTGCCCAGCGGTGTTCCAAACAATCGCCTGGGCTTTGCCCGCTGGCTGGTCGATCCGAAAAATCCGCTGACGGCGCGGGTGACGGTCAATCGCTTCTGGCAACACTACTTCGGCACCGGCCTGGTCAAGACCGTGGACGATTTCGGCTCGCAGGGCGAATGGCCCAGCCACCCGGAACTGCTCGACTGGCTGGCGACCGAGTTCGTACGCACCGGCTGGGACGTGAAGCGCTTGCAGGAACTGATCGTCACCAGCGCGACCTATCGGCAGTCGTCAAAAGTAACCAAGGCGCTGCTCGAAAAAGACCCGGAGAACCGCCTGCTGGCGCGCGGCCCTCGACTGCGCTTATCCGCCGAGACGATTCGCGACCAGGCACTGGCGGCCGGCGGCCTGCTCGTGGAGCGCGTCGGCGGGCCGTCGGTGAAGCCCTATCAGCCGGCGGGGTTGTGGAAGGAACTATCCGGCGGCAAGGACTACGAACCGGATCGCGGCCAGAAGCTCTACCGGCGCAGCCTGTACACCTTCTGGAAGCGCACGGTGACGCCGCCTGGTATGCTGACCTTCGACGCTTCCATGCGGGAAACCTGTGTGGTCCGCGAAACGCGCACCAACACTCCCCTGCAAGCCCTCAATCTGATGAACGATGTGACCTACGTGGAAGCGTCGCGAGTGCTGGCGCAGCGGATCATGACCGAAGCGGGCCCCACGCCCACGGAACGCCTGACGCTCGCGTTTCGTCTGCTGACGGGCCGTGCGCCGAAGGAAGCCGAACTAAGAATCCTGCAAGCTGGCTACGAGCATCAGTTGCAGGCGTTTCGCGCAGACCCGGCGGCGGCGCAGAAGTTGGTTCGCGCCGGTGAGTATCCGCGCGACGAAAGACTCGATGTGAGCGAACTGGCGGCGTACACGGCGCAGGCGGGGCTGATCATGAATCTGGATGAAGCGATTACCAAGGAATGATGGATGATCGCCAAGACCGACAGCCTTTGGGGACGCTACGTCATGGCACTCGACGACGTGACCCAGCGACTGGAACGGATTACCCAGGCGCTCACCAGCGCCCAGGTGCCCTATGCGCTGGTTGGCGGCCAGGCCGTGGCGCTGTGGGTAGCAAGCAAAGACCCTGCCGCCGTGCGTACCACGAAGGACGTCGATATCTTGCTGCGTCGAGAAGATGTGTCCCGCGCCCGCGCGGCCGCGCGGGCGATCAACATGGATTACTTTGAAGTGGTCGATGTCGGCATGTTCCTGGAGCACGACGACCCCAACCCGCGCAAGGGAGTGCATCTCGTCTGGGCCGGCGAGAAAGTGAAG
>JAEUIF010000218.1 GCA_016795185.1 Planctomycetia bacterium
GTGACGAAGAAGGAAATGATGGCCCAGCTGCAAGGGCTGGGCGAAAGGATGACGCCGCGCGATACCGCCGTGGTTTTCTTCTCCGGGCACGGTCATCGCGATACCGCCGGCAACCAGTTCTTGGTGCCGGTGGATGTGAACCCGAACGCTCTCAATCAATCCTGTATTTCAGGTGAGTACCTGAAGAACGCGCTGGGCGACCTGCCGGGCCGCGTGATCGCGGTCATGGACTCGTGCTTCTCCGGCGGCGCGGCCCAGGGCACCAAGCGGCGCGCCCAGTTCGAGGAACTGGTCCGCGACCTGGTGAGCGACGATTACGGCGTGATCGTGCTCTGTTCGTCGTCGAGCGATGAAGTGTCGTTCGAGAACACCGCCGTCAAGGCGGGCTTCTTCACGACGGCGCTCGTCGAAGGGCTGGCCGGCAAGGGCGACATCAACGGCGACGGCCAGATTTACTTGAACGAACTCGAAGGCTACGCGGCCCGCCGCACCCGTGAACTCAGTCGGGGGCAGCAAAACCCGATCTTCGCCAAGCCGCCGAACATGCAGTGGTTCCCGCTGGCGACCACGAAGTAATAATCCGAAAATAGTTTAGCCGCGAGCCGCAGGCGAGCGCTGCGTCAACAGCGCTCGCCTGCGGCTAAACGTTTCGTTGTTGCGCTCAGCGGCGCAGCCAGACGTAGTACGGCACCGCGAACAGCAAGCCGAGCAGCGTGGCCAGTGGCAGGACTACCGTTGCGAATGGGGCCGAGGCTTGCTCCACGGGGGCGGCGCTGCCGTCGGCCGGTGTTGGGCGCTTCGAGCCGCCGGTTGAGATCACGCCGGGAACGTGGTACTCGGACTTGGCTTGCGTGCCCGAATCGCCCTTGCGGACTGTGACCGTGACGTTGCGAGTCAGGCCGTCCTCGACCGGATTCGGCGAGTCGTACTCCAGCGTGTACTCGTTTTGCAGCGTCTCGCCGATGTTGATGTAGATGTCCTTGAGCTTTTCCGGCGTCGGCGCGTAGATGTACTGACCATTGCCTTGCTCCGCCAGTTTCTTCATGCCCGTCTCGTCCGACTTGCCGCCCATCAGGCTGATCATGTAGATCGGCACGTTCAACTGCTTGGTGTTCGTCGTCACCAGGCCAACGCGCTCGTCGAACTTCGCGCCCTTGTACTGGGTGTCCATGCCGTCGGTCATGACTACCAGCACGCGGCGGCCGGAACTGCTCTTCAACCCTTCGATCGCTTTCTCCATGCTGCCGAACATCGGCGTGCCGCCGGCAAGCGGAGTTTTGAGGATCGCTTCCCGGGCTTGCTCGCGGCGGACTGGATCGAGCGGCCCCATCGCCAGCTTCTCGCTGCCGCTGTTCTTCATCTGCGGGCCGTTGAAGAGGTAGAGGCCCAGGTGGTCGGTGTTGTCGCGGAGCATGTCGAGCAGGGCCAGGGCGGCGGCCTTGGCACCTTCGATCTTTTTGCCGTTCATGCTGCCGCTGTAGTCCATGACCACGCAGACGCGCACCGGGGCCTGGCCCGCACCGTTGAATTTGCCCGTCACCACCGGCACACCATCCTCGCGGATTTCGATGTCTTGTGGTGTGAGGCCGCCCAGCACCTTGCCGTCCGGCCCGGTGATTTTCAGTGCCAGCCCGACGTGGAAGCCCTGACGGTCGAGATGGACCACTTCCGCCTTGATGGTGCCGTCGTCGGTCCAGGGCCCCAGGCTGCCGACACTCTCGCTGCCGCCGGCTTGCAACTTGCCGCCCGCCCAGCTCAGCAGGCCCATCAGGCTGACCCAGCAGATCGCGCCGAAGAACAGGCCGGCGATGACCAGGGATTTGAAAGTCCTCATGGCTTCTTTTTCTCCTCGTTGCGGAAGACCATCTTGGTATCGCCCAGGTGGATGCGGTCTCCCGGTTGCAGGATGAAGGGCTGGCTGACGGTTTCCGAGCGACCGCCGCGCTTGACGACCACCTCGCCGTCGCGCGGGCGGATGGCGAATTCACCGTCCGTGTAACTGATTTCCGCATGGCAGTCCAGCACCGTGGGGTCGCCGGGCAACACGATAGCACAGAGAGCGGAGCTGCCCAGCGTGTGCGGCCGGCTGGAATCGAGCGTGCGCGTCTGGCCTTCGAGCCGCCCGGTGATGAAGAAGAGCCAGGATTGACGGAGCAACGATTCGACCAGGCCGACCAGTGCGCCGATGCAAGCGCCGAGGATAATCAGCCCGAAGGCGCTGCCCCAGGCCAGTGCCGCGGAGCGGTTGCCAAAGCTGGAGCGGCCCAGCAGCGAGACCAAGCCCTCGTAGGTGCTGCCGCCGATCAGGCCGCCGAGCAAGCCGCCGAGCAGGCCGTAGCGAATCTTCGCCGGCATGCGCTGGGCGAAGCCGTCGCTGACGCCGACGAACAGGCCAAAGATCGCCCAGCCGAGGGCGCGCGGCCAGACGCCGCCCTTGAGCAAACCGAAGAGCACTTCGCCGAGCAGCAGGCCGACCAGGCCACCGAGTGCGCCGAGGCCCGCGCCGTAGAGGCCGCCATGCACCAGGCGGCGCAGCGAGCGCGACGCCACCAGGCCATCCGTGCAGCCAATGGCGCAGCCGATGCAAATGCCCAGCAGCGGGCCGATCAGGGCGTCGCGCAGGTAGACGTTGCTGATGTAATTGATGTACAGCCAGGAGCCGGCCAGCGTGATGACCGCCCAGCCCCACAGGCCACCGATGCCGCCCAGCACGGCATTGAAGTAGATTTGCCGGAAGTCGAATTTGCCCTGCGGCGCTTCGACCGGCGCGGGTGCCGGGGCGGGTCGCGGTTTTGGTGGTGCGTTCATGACAGCGTGCATTTCGGGTTTACTCCCACGGTCGGCGGCGAGGGCCGCGCCGCTCATCCCCGTATTCAGTATTTCGCGGAGCCAGGCCACCTGATCGACGAAGCCGAAGAAACGTGCCCGAAAGGCAGCGTCCTCGGCGAGCAGTCGGTTGACGTGCGTGGCTTCGTCGGCGGTGGTCTGGCCGTCCAGATGACGCAGGATCAGTTCGTCGCGCGTGTCGGGGTTCATGGGAAGGAAGCGAGTAGTTTGCCGGCCCGCTTCATTCTAACTTGGCCTCGACACAGTCCGCCAGTCGCCGCTGGATGCGATGCACCAGCACGCGCAGCGCTCCAGGTGTGCGCTGGGTGTCCTTGCCGATCTCCTCATAGGAACAGCCCTGGACGTAACGCCGTCGGAGCAGTTCGCGATTCTGGGCGGAAACGTGCTCCAAACAGCCGCCCAGCGCCGCCAGCCGTTCCTGCGGCGGGCCAGCCAGTGGTTCGGCCTCAATGCTCTGTTCGACCTGTTCGAGATAGACCGGATCGACGGTGACCACTCGGCCCTGCTTGGTGCGAAAGCCCGCACGGACCAGGCGGCGGACGACTTCCTTG
>JAEUIF010000248.1 GCA_016795185.1 Planctomycetia bacterium
CGCGTCCCGTGCCACCCGGCGCTCACAGCGCCGACCTGGGGGCGGGGGGGGCTCCCGCCGGCTTTGGGAGCTAATAACCCGCGGGCTGCCGCCCGCCGCTCGCCTCGAAACCCCAGCGTTCCGAACATTTGGACTACTTCACCAAGGGCAACGGCGGATCGCGCTGCATCTCGTAGGTGAAAGCGCCCAGCAAGGTGCCGCGCTCGCCGACGTGGCATTCCAGGCACTGCTTCGTCGCTCGCAGCGCTCCGACCATGCGGATCACATTGGTGGTCGCCTCGGTCTTCAGCTGTTCGCCATCCCGCAGCGCTTTCAGGCCCGCTTCCTCAAAGGCACTTAGCGACCGGACCTTGGCCTTGGCCAGCTGGTCCATGCGCGGCAGATGCTCGGAGACATACACCGCTGGCTGGTCGTGCTTCAGCAGGCCGACCAGTTCAAGCCGCTTCAATTGCCAGCGTTCTCCACCGGCCGTCTTCGCTGGTTCTTGCAGATACGCTTCCGGGCGCAACGCGGCGCGGAACTGATGCGGCTCGAACCCAGCAACCTGGCCGTGTTCCTTGACATGGCCAAACAGATTCGGATTGAGGAAGCTCATCAATCCGCCACGGTGCAATGCGTCCAGCTGCTCGACGGATGGCATGCGCGACGCACCAGCGACGGCCGTCTTCGGCAGCACGGTCGCGACGCCCATATCCTCCGCCGTCAGCGGCGACACCGTGGCCAGCGGAATCGGCTCCACGGGCGTCAAATCTAAGCCGCGCGGCTTAGGGTTGGGAACACGCTCCAGACCGAAACCCGAGCGGGCGATGAATTGTTCGACCTCATTGGCGTGGAGCAGACGCAGCAATTCGACCCGCCGTTCCCGTTGCAGCTGGGCCGCTTGCTGCCGTTCCAGTTCATCGAGCTGCTTGGCCGTGTCGTCCGCCAGTCGCGGAGCCGATGCGAGCTTGGGTTCCTGGCGGATGCGTTCAGTTTCGTAGGCCAGGCGCTGGCCCAGCGATTCGTAGGGGTGTCTGCGGCGCAGGTCTTCGAGTGCGTCCAGCAAGTCTGGGTCTTTGGCAAACTTTCCGGGCGCGCTGCCACGAGCCATTTCGAGGATCATGGCACGTCGGAGCGCCTTGCGCACTTCCTCGACCTTGGCCTTGACGGCGGGATCGTCGCTGGCCGGTTGCGGCGGTTCAGCGCCGTCGAGCGCGGCGGAGACTGCAAGCGTCAAGACCAGACCGAGACCGAACGACCGCATGGCGCGAAAGGTTTTCATGAGCGGCTTCTCCAGTGTGAGTTCGCAAAGCAGGAGTCACGTCGCTCACTATAACGAGGCACCGGTTGCAGTGGCTGTAAAGGGTTTGTAACGAGGCTGGGGGATTCCGGCGCGAAGACTGGACTCGATGAGGTCGGCCGCTCACTGCTTATCGCGCGCCTTCTGGTCGAGTTTCTCGAACTCGACGGCCAGGCCGTTGCTGCGGGCCAGGAAGGGCTGGGCTTCGCGCACGGCCCGCAGCGCTTCGCTCCGGTTGCCTTCGAGCAGCGCCTTTTCGCCGGCCTTGAGCAGCCAGCGCAGGCGGCGGTCGAGTTCATCGGCCGTGCCGGGGCGCTCCAGCAAATCATGCAGCAGCGGAAAGGCCGCCGCCCATTTGTTCTGATCGAGCTGCGCCTGCACGAGCAGTTCCGTGACCGTGACGCCGAGGTTGCGCGTGCCTTCGTTGCGTTTCCAGCGTTCCGCGACCTCGGAGAGCAGTTGCAAGCGACGGTTGCCCATCTGGGCGTTGTAGAGTGCGCGGTCCCACTGACGCACCAGTTCCAGGTTGGCCGAGCGCGCCATGATCTCGATCATCGCGCCCCAGGTCTTTTCCAGCACCCGACCATCTTCCCGCGCCTGGAGCCTGCGCCAGAGGAAGGGCAACTCGACTTGCGCGCCAGTTTGCCCAATCACGGTTGCGGCCCGGCTGCGGACGCCCGAATCCGGATCGCGCAACAACAACTCTTCGAGGCGGGTCAGCATCCGGGAACGCTGCCCATCGGTAAGCGGCTTGCCCTCGTTGACCAGCTTGCCCAGCGCACCGACCAGGCCGAAGCGCACGGTGACCGCCGGGTCTTCGAGCGAAGCCAGCAGGTTGTCGAGCACGGTCGGATCAGCGACGCGCTCCAGTGCCTGGGCGGCCGTCTGGCGCACTGATTCCGACTGGTGCCGCAGCAAGCCTGCCAGCACGGGGCCGGCTTCGGGCACGCCCAGCGCGCCCAGATCCTCGGCAGCGGCAACGACGACTTCGAGCGCCGGATCGTCGAGGGCCTTCTGTAACAACGGCACTACCTGACGCACGCGCTCCGGATTGCGCAGGCCGGTTTCGGGGGCGAGTTCGACGCCCGGAGTGCGGGTCAGCGTTTGCTGCGTCAGGGCGTGCGAAGCGGCGGCGCGCACGGAAGGCTTGCCCGTGGCCAGGAGGCGACGCAACTGATCGAAGGCGCGCGGGTCCGCGATCCGGCCCAGGGTGAGCGTGGCGGCCCGCTGCACGGTGACGTCGCCATCGTGGCTCAGACGAATCAGGGCGTTGCTGAGGGCGCGCTGGCCAACCGTATCCGCTTGCGGCAGCAGTTCCATGCTCCAGGTGACAGCCAGCGAGCGAACGCACGCATCCTCGCTGTCCGCCAGGGACTGCACATGGCCCAGGCGGTCGCCCACGGGCAGACGCTGATAAAGCTGCTGATGCAGTTGCACCAGTTGCGACTTGGCCCGGTCGAGTTCGCCTTCGAGGCGCCGTGCCCGGCTCGATTGATAGCCGAGCCGTTCTTCCAGCCACTGTTCGTTGGGCCGGTCGCGGTGGGCCTGCCACCAGGCGCGCCAGCGTGCGGCGTCGAGTCCGTAGTTCACGCCGGTTTGGTCGGCCAGGGCATCCGCGGCAGCGCGGGCGACCGACTGCTCGGCATTGTTGAGTTGTTCAAGCAGGACGACCATCGCCGCCTTCTTGCCGCTGCGGCCCAGCGCGGCCACCGCTTGCTGCCGAATTTCCGGCTCGACGCGCGGATTCTCGATCAGCGCTTGCAAGCGCAGCACTACGCCCGTGTCGCACACCACGGCCAGCGTTTCGGCCGCGGCCTGACGCACCGTCGGGCGACCTCCGGAAAGGCCGTCGAGCAGTTCGTCGGTGAAGCGGATATCGCGCGTCAACTTCAGGGCGGCGGCCAGTGCGAGGAAGACATCGGGGTCGTCCGTCTGGCGCAGGCCCCGACGGACAATCTCAACCGCGTCAGGGCGCTGGTCCTGGACGAGCATCAGCGCTGCCTGGCTCTGGCTGCTGGCATTCGTGGAATCGTAGAGCATCTCGCGGAGGCGGGCAGGGTCTTCGGTCGGAAAAGCAGGCTGCGCACCGGGGTCGCCGGGCAGCAACAGCCCCAATCCAAGCAGCAAAGGTTGAAGGATACCCATGCGGTTTTGCCCCACCCGAACCGCAGCGCGAAGAATCAGCGGGCGAACGTATAGCGTCGCAGGGTGGATAAATCAACCGGGGTTGCGCCGCCATCCCCGGATTGCACCGAGCAGGCATTCTCGGCCATAATGTCGCCGATTCGGATACCGGGGCGGCCACTTGCCCGCGCTGCCCATCCTGCCGGGGAACAAGGAATGTTCCAGAAGCCAGTCCACCCGCTCGTTGTCACGCTGTGCTTGATCGTGCTCGGTCTAGGGCTCTACTTGCCCGGTCTGGGCGTGCCCAGCTTGTGGGACATCGACGAGGGCCACAACGCCCAGGCGGCCCGCGAGATGCTCGAAGCGGGCACGTGGATCACGCCGACTTTCAATTATCAGTTGCGAGTCGATAAGCCGGCCCTGCTCTACTGGCTGCAAATGTGCGGCTACCTGACGCTCGGCATCGACGAGTTCTCCGCGCGGCTGCCATCGGCGCTGGCGGCCGTGGTCACAGTGCTGTTGACGTATTTTCTCGGCCGGCGTTGCTTCGATCCGGGGACTGCGTTGCTCGGCGCTATCGTGCTTGCCACCTCGCTGCTGTTTTCCGGCTCGGCCCATTTTGCCAACCCGGATGCGCTGCTGAATGCCTGCAATGTGCTGACCTTCCTGCTTTTCTGGATCGGCTGGCAGGATGGCCATGCGCGCTGGCTCGGATGGGTGGGCATCAGCACGGGCATCGGCTTTTTGGCGAAGGGCCCGGTGGCCGTGGTGCTGCCCGCGAGCGTGGTGATTCTATTCCTGTTGTGGACGCGGCAGCTGCGCCGCCTGTTCAGCCCACGCATCTTGCTGGGTTGGATGCTTTTCGCCCTGGTGGCCATCCCCTGGTTCGCGCTGGTTGGTTCAGAGACGAAGGGCGAATATCTGCGCGGCTTCTTCCTGAAGCACAACCGCGACCGCTTCCTGGCGCCGATGGAAGGCCATAGTGGTCCGATCATCTATCATGTCGGCAGTTTGCTGCTCGGCTTTCTGCCGTGGTCCGTCTTCTTGGGGCCGACCCTGTGGTGCGTCTGGCAAGCCTGGCGGAAAAGCCGGACAGCGAGCGCCGAAGCCCCGAACTCGACGCCGAACGAATCCATGCCCGGTGAAAGCAAACGCGATCTTGTGCCGGCGATGCAATTCTTGGCCTGCTGGATCGCGGTGTACTTCGTCTTCTTCTCGATCAGTCGGACGAAGCTGCCCAACTATATCCTGCCCATCTATCCACCCGTGGCCCTGTTGACAGCCTGGTTCCTGGAAGGCTGGCGACGCGGGGAACTGAATGTGCCGCGCTGGCTAATGAATCTCAGTCTGGCGTGCTGGGCGCTGGTGGGAGTCGGCACGAGCATTGGGCTGGTGGTTGCCGGCGGCGTGTTCAATCTGGCCGTTCTCAAGGGCCGCTCGATGCCCGGTCTGGAGAACGGTGTGTTTCTGGGCCTGCTGCCCGTGCTGGGCGCGGCGGCGGCCTGGCTCTGCTGGAAGCGCCAGGCGACCGTGGGCATGCTGGGTTCTCTCACCGTATCCGCAGCGCTATTCGTCTTTTCGCTGATGACCTGGGGGGCGGCAACGCTGGACATGCACAAGGCCCCGCGCACCCTGGTGACGCAGGCTGACGCCAGGCAACTCGACCGCGAGGTGCGCATCGGTTGCTACGGCTGGTATCAGCCCAGCCTGGTTTTCTACTGCGAGCGCGAGGTCCAGCAATTGCTCTCGGAGCAACAGGTGCTGGAGTTCCTGCGTTCGCCGCTGGAAGTCTATCTGTTCGTGCCCGTGCAAATCTGGGAGGGCCTCGAAGCCAAGGTGCATGGCCCCTGCCGGCCGCTGGCCCGGCAGCGCTGTCTGTACCGTAACTGCGAGGTGATGGTCGTCAGCAATCGCTGACGATCGGTGTTACTTCGGAAAGGCCGGTGCCTGGAGTCGGAGGTCGCTTACCGCTCCGAGCCAGGAAAATTCCGCTTTTCACGGCGGCGTCAAAACCCCCATATGTTGCCACTGCGCGCCCATTGCTTCTTGGCACGGAGTGGCCAAAACCCCAATGTTTTGCCACTCCGCGCCAAACTGCTGATTCTGCCCGATGGCCCTTGAACCTTCGCACCTCGATTTGGCAGACTCCAAGGTAGTGCAGCACTCCTTCCCACAAACTCTCAGTCCGCTCGCAGGGCAAAATCCACCAGCACCGGGAAATGATCGGAACCGACGTTCGGCCCCAGCCGGCGGCTTTTCAGCACCACGCCCGGTGAAGTCAGGCAGTGGTCGATGGGGATGCGCGCGGGGTAGAGGCCGGTCGGCCAGCTGCGCTGAAGGCCGAAATCGAGTTGTGAATCGCGCAGTCCGGATCGTGCAACGAGTGCCGCGAAAGCTGGCGAAAAGTTGCTCACATTCAAGTCGCCTAGCAACAACGTCGGCGCCTGCGGGCGGGTCGCGACGCGGTCGGCCAGCGCCCTCAGTTCCGCGTTCCGCCGGCTCACACCCCAGTCCGAGACGGGCGTGCGCGGATGAATCGCGTGCAGCCAGAGTGGCTGCGCGCCGAGTTCGATCCAGGCTTCGATTCTGGGCCGCGCATGGTCACTCAATGGTTCCCGCTGGCTGTCGCGCAGCGGATGCTTGCTGAACAGGCCCAGGTGCAGATCGGTGTGCAGTTCCGCCGCGAGCGGCAGCAGTCGGTGCGGGTACTGCTCGTGCAGCGGTTCCAGCGCCGTGAGCCAGGTCGGAGTCAACTCGGAGAATACGATGAAGTCCGGTTGCTCGTCGCGCACCAGGGCGCGGACCAATTCGTGTTCCGTGTTCCAGACATAGAGGTTGAGAAGCATGGCCCGATGGGTCGTACCAGCGACTGAGGGCGCTGTGACTGGCAGGAAGTAAGGCCCGAGCACCCACAGGTTCGCGACCAGCGCGGCTGCCGGCAACCATGCCAAGCGCCATTGCCGCACCGTCAGGCAAACCACGAATGCCAGGCCAGCCCCCACCGCGTACTGCACACGGAAGTTGCACAGTAGCTCGGCGTAGGGCGACCAACCCGCGAAGAAGCTGAAGCAGGTAACGAACAACAGCCCCACCAGGAATAGGTTCCAGGCGGCGAACAGCAATTCCCGACTCGAGAAATGTTGACTGTCCGCTCGAATGGACGAGGCTTCGGTCGCGGTCACGTCGCTGGCCCTCGCGGTGGGTTCGGTGCTGGGAGGTCGCAGCCCTCGGTTACAAGATAAACTTGCTCAGGTCTTCCTTCTGTAAGATCTCGTGCAGCCGGCCACGCACGTAGTTGCCGTCGATCTGGACCTGCTTCTTGTCCAGGTCGGGCGCTTCAAAGCTGATCTCCTCGACGACACGTTCCAGGATGGTGTGCAGCCGGCGCGCGCCGATGTTCTGCGTGGTGCGGTTCACCTCGAAGGCGATGTCGGCGATGGCCTCGATGCCGTCGGGTGTGAAGTGCAAGGCCACCTGCTCGGTGCCCAGTAATTCGGCGTACTGCTTGGTCAGCGCGTGCTTCGGCTCCGTGAGGATGCGCAGAAAGTCGTCGCGGTTCAGGTCGGTCAGTTCGACGCGAATCGGGAACCGGCCTTGCAGTTCCGGCATTAAGTCCGCCGGCTTCGACTGATGGAATGCGCCCGCCGCGATGAACAGGATGTGGTCGGTTTTGACCGGGCCGTAGCGCGTATTGACCGTGGTGCCCTCGACCACGGGCAGCAGGTCGCGCTGCACGCCTTGCCGGGAAACGTCCGGCCCGTGGCCGCCGGCCTGGTGGCCGCAGACCTTGTCGAGTTCATCCAGGAAGACGATGCCTTCGTTCTCCACCAGCGCCACGGCTTTTTCCGCCACGACCTGCTGATCGATCAGCGCTTCGGTTTCCTGTTCCAGCAAGATGCGCCGCGCGTCCTTCACGGTTACCTGGCGCTGCTGGGCCTTCTTGGGCATGATCTTCTCGAACATGTTCTGAAAGTCGACATCCATGTGCTCCATGCCCAGGTTCGAGAAAATCTGCACGGGCACCGCCTTCTGTTCGATGTTCAGCTCGACGGGGCGGTCCTCCAACTCGCCGGCCTCCAGCCGGGCCTTCATCTTCTCGCGCGTGCGCTTGCGGCGCTCGCCCGCCTCGCTGTCCTCGGCTTCCCAGGTACCCGTTTGCGGAATAAGCAGGTCGATGAGCCGCTCCAGCACCCGCGCGCTGGCCTCCTTCTCGACGACCGAGCGCTGCTCCTGCTTGACCATGCCGACGGCGGTCTCGGTCAGATCGCGGATCATGCTTTCCACATCGCGGCCGACGTAGCCGACCTCGGTGTACTTGGTCGCCTCGACCTTGATGAAC
>JAEUIF010000250.1 GCA_016795185.1 Planctomycetia bacterium
TCGACCTTGCCGGTGAAGCCGGCCTTTTGCAGCGTTTGCAGCACGGCGGCCTTTTCGAGGGCCTTGCCCGTGACCTTCACGTCGCGTTGAGCGCCGGTGCCGGTGTAGCTGACCTTGGCATCCGTGAACAGGGCGCTGATCGCCTTCTGGCAAGCGCCGCAGCAGACATGCACGCCCTTGATGGTCACTTCATCGGCCTTCTCGCCGGCCTTGGGAGCGGGCGCTTCGACCTTGACTTCCTTGCCGTCGTCCGTGGCGGCCCCGAAGTAGCCGGCTTCCACCAGCGCCTTGATGGCGGCGGCGGTCGTCTTGTCGTCCTTGGTCGAGAAGGTTACGGTCTTGGTCTTCTGATCGCACTTGGCGTCGGCGACGCCGTCCACGGTCTTCAGCGCCTTGGCGACGCCGGTCACGCACTGACCGCAGCACAGGTGAACGTTCTTGACTTCGACCTTGCCCGCCTGCGACTGACCAGCCGCCAGCAACAGGCATACTGTCCCGCAAAGCATCCAACCGCGCATGTCGAGCCTCCAGTGAAGAAATAAGGTGGGAACACCAGGAAGGTTACGGATTCCGTGCGTTTTCGCCCAGCGCCGGCAGGCGGCATCATACGGTAGCTTCAGGGATAGACGCAAGAGCGGCCATCCTTATTTGTTCGTAGTTCCGCCGTTGGCGGCCAAATGCGGGCTGAGCCTGCCGTTATCTCGCACCAACAGGATGCTGACGCCTCCGATCACCCCGTTGTTATTGCAGCTTCGCCACGATCTTTGCCATCTCGGCGGCGGTGAAGGCGCGCAGGGTGTTCGTGTTGACGTTCCCGGAACCGCCCAGGGACAGCATGGCAGCCGTGGCGGTCTCGTCGTCGGGGGCTTCAAAGATCAGCACGCCGTCATGGGCGCCCATCGTCCAGTACGCCTGCACGACCTTCGCTCCGAGTTTCTTCGCGGCCTTCGCGAACGCCGCCTCACGCTGGGCGGTGTCGCGGACGTTGGCCTCGCCCTTCTCGGTCCAGTTCAGCAGGCTGATGTACGTCGGCACGGTGCAATCTCCGATAAGATTACGGATGAGCCCAGGAAAGCGACGAACATACCACCGGGGCGACGTGGTGGGTAACACTATTCGAGGAGAATCGGCGCGCTTGTGGCCCAACGCCTTCCCGCGTAGACTGGGACGTGTTCACTGGTCGGAGAAATCCTCCATGTCCGCCAACCCCTTGCCAGCGGCCAACCGACTGCGGTTGACCGGCGTTGACTGGTCCACGTATGCCCGCTTGCTGCGACTGTTCGACGAGCGCCGCCGTCTGCGCATCACGTACGACCGAGGAGTGCTGGAAATCATGACCCTGTCGCCGCGCCACGAACGCATCAAGCACCGGCTCGGCTTGCTCGTGCTGGCCCTGGCGGAAGGCATGGGAATCGCGGTGGCGGGCTTCGGTTCAATGACCTTTCGCCGGCGCGGACGACGCCGCGGACTGGAGCCCGACGAGTGCTTCTGGATTCAGCATGAAGTCCAGGTTAGGGGTCGGGATCAGATCGACCTGCGCCGCGATCCGCCGCCCGATCTGGTCATCGAAGTGGACATCGCGCGCAGTTCGCTGAATCGCCTGGACATTTACGGCGTGTTGCGCGTACCGGAAATCTGGCGGTTCGACGGAAAAAACCTGGCCTTCCTGGCCCGGCAAGCCGATGGCTCCTACGCGACATGCAGCCACAGTCTGGCGTTTCCCCGCGTGACGCCCGCCGACCTGGCGGGCTTCCTGGCCCTGCGCGGCCAGCTGGACGAAACCGCCATCGTCAAGCAAGCGAGGGCCTGGGCCGCCCAGCAACCAACTCCGTGAACGCGAGTCTCGACGGCCGCCGAGTGGCGGGCTTGGACGGCAAGCGGAGTCATCGCGTCGCGGCCCGCGACACAGCGGCTCCAGCAAACGACAAACCCGTCGCGCCAACCATTGCCAGGGACGGCGCGACGGGATTGAACGTGCATCCCAACGCGGTTTACGCTTCCTTCTTCTCGTCGATCGTCTCCTTGACCGGCTGGACGAAGTGCGTCTGCTTCTTGTCGGCGGTCAAACGGGCGGCGTGCTCGTCGGCTTCCTTGCGCTTGGGATAGTCGTACTTCGCCACCTGCTGGTTCGAGTTATTGAAGACGCCCCAGAAGACGCGCTTGCGGACGACCTTGGGCGTGCGCGTGCGCGGCTTGGCCTTGGGCTTGACGGGCTTGACGACTTTCTTTTTCTTCTTCTTTTTAGGCCCGTCCTCGTCGTCGTCGTCTCCGCCCTCGTCGTCGTCGTCGCTGTCTTCCTCTTCGGCTTCGCCTTCACCTTCTTCTTCGTCGCCTTCGTCTTCTTCTTCTTCGTCTTCGGACTCGTCGGCTTCTTCGGCTTCCTGGCGCTCGGCGGCGTCATATTGCTCGCGGAGCTCCATCCGGTTACGGACGCGCTTGCCCATGTCGTCGTCTCCTGGCGGTAAGTCCATGCGGCCCGACGCAGGGGCCGCGCTGTGCCGGCGTTGATCGAGATTAACCTAGCGGTCGCGCCGGCAAGTTGCAATGGGGAATAGCGGCCGTCGCGCGCCGCCGTTACTATCATAACGGCGTTGCACCCGAAGGGTTCCGCCGGGAGTTACCATGACGGAAGCGCGTCGTCTCCGCCTGGCCGATCTGATTCCGCTGCTGCTGGTCCTGGCCGTGGCGGCCGGCGCCCGCGTCGGCTACCTCATCACCTACGCCGGCGACGCGGGCAATCCCGGACCCATGATCGTCCAGGACGCGCCGCCCGAATTGGCGCTGCCGCTCGGCGGCCGACTCAACGAAGTCGAGGCGCTGGCGCAAAACATCAAGGAATACCGCTGGTTCGGCACCCTGGCGCCGTTCGCGCCACGCGAGGAGCAAACGGCCCACGTCGCACCGGGCTACCCCTGGCTGCTCGGCGAACTCGAACGCATCTTGCCCTCGGAACTGGGGCCGTTCGACCGCTTCCTCCGCTGGGCGCAATGCGTACTGGGCGTGCTGACCGCCGGCCTGTACTACCTCATCGCCCGGGAAGCATTTCCCGGCCGGCTGGTGGCCTTTCTCACGGGCCTGCTGTGTGCCCTGCATCCATTCTGGGTCGTCAGTACGGCGGCGGTCAACGATGGCGTGCTGGCCACGTTCATGCTTGGCGCAGCACTCTGGCTCGGCGTGCGCGCCCAGCGCTTCGACGGCGCACTGACGGCCCTGCTGTTCGGCTTGACCCTGGCGGGCCTGACCCTGGTGCGGGCGGCGCTGCTGCCCTTCGCCGTGATCGCCGTCCTCGGCCTCCTGCACCGCAGCCGCAGGCTGGCTTCCGGCTGGCAATACGGGCTGCTGACGGTGCTCGGCTTCGTTCTGGGCCTGGCCCCGTGGTTCGTGCGCAACGCTCAGGTCTTCGGCGACATCTATCCCATCGTCGATTCAACCTACCTGCACCTCTGGGCAGGCAACAATCCCCGCGCCACCGGCGGCCCCCTGAGCGAGCAGGCCCTTTTCGACGCCTTGCCCGAGGAAACCCGCAATCACATGCGCGCCCCGACGCTCAGCCAGGCGGGCCGCTACCGACTGCTC
>JAEUIF010000265.1 GCA_016795185.1 Planctomycetia bacterium
GAACGCTGTCGTTATCGCGGCCACCTCGGTGCCGGTTGCGGTTCGCCCGCAGCCCGGGGCTGTCGAAGTGCCGCCGTTGGCCAGCGCCCGCGCCGTGCTCGACCATAGCGATCGGGTGATCTCCGTGGCGTTTGCGCCGGACGGCAAGTCGCTGGCCTCGGCGGGCGCGGATCGTCGCATCCAGATTCACGACGCCCGGACGCACCAGCTGCTGGCCACGCTGACCGGCCACCGCGGCGCGCTCAAGTGCATCGTCTTCGCGCCCGACGGCCTCACGCTCGCGTCCAGCGATGTGCAAGGCGTCGTCATGCTCTGGGACGTCCGCACGCAGCAAGTGGTGCAAACGTTGCGGGGGTTGGGCGCCATCGTCAGCGTCGCCTTCTCGCCCGACGGACAGACACTGGCGCTGGGCGCGGGCAAGGGGGAAGTGCATCTCTGGGACCTGTCTACCGGCCAGCGCCAAGCCACGCTGAAGGGCCACACCGGTGCCGTCTATTGCCTGGCGTTCTCCCCCGACGGCCGCACGCTGGCGACTGGCAGCGGCGACCGCACGGCGCGCCTCTGGGACATGGCCGCCCGTCGCGAACGGCGCTGCCTGGGACCGCACCCGCGCCCCGTCGGCGCGGTGGCCTTCGCGCCCGATGGACACACCCTGGCTGCGGGCAGCGGCCGGTCGCTGGACGAGGTCTGGGGCGCTTTCACCGTGGTGCCCGAACCGTCCGGCAGCCCGCGCTCCGGGGCCGTGACGCTCTGGAACGCGGATGACGGCCAGCAACTGAAGTCCTTCCCGACCGAAACGGCAGGCGTGTACGCGCTCGCCTTCTCACCTAACGGCAAGCTGCTGGCGCTGGGCAGCGGCGACGCACTGGTCAAGCTCTGGAACGTTGCCGAGAACCGTGAGGCCGCCGTGCTGCGCGGCCATGCAGCATTGGTACGTTCCCTGATGTTCGCACCCGACGGCAAGACGCTGGCATCCGCCAGTCACGACTTGACGGTGCGCCTGTGGAACCTGTCCCCGACGACGAAATCGATCAACGGAAAGCAACGATGATGCGCGTACTGCAAAACCGCCCGCGGTTCGTTCTGGGGCTCCTGGTGATCGCTGGGGTACTGACGACCCTGGGGTCGCGGCTCAGTCCCCCGCGCGCGGTCGCGGCCGATGGCGTGTTCGACGCCCAGGTGCAGCCGGTGCTGACCAAGCATTGCGCCAGTTGCCATGCGGGCGCGAAGCTCAAGGGCGGGCTGGACCTGGCCAGCGTCGCGAGCATCCTGAAGGGCGGCCACTCCGGGCCGGTGCTGGTGCCGGGCAAGGCCGCCGAAAGCCTGCTGGTGCAGGTGGTCGACCCCAAGGGCGAACCGCACATGCCGCCCAAAGGGCAACTGACGCCGGCCGAAATCGCCGTGCTGAAAAAATGGGTCGATGGTATGCAGCCCGCCACGAAGCCGACCGGGCGCATCATCACCGCCGAAGACCGCCAGCACTGGGCCTACCGCAAGCTCGAACGAGCATCGCTGCCCAAACCGCGCGACGTGCAATGGATTAAGTCTCCGGTCGATGCCTTCGTGCTCGCGCGGCTCGAAGCGGCCGGACTGAAACCGTCGCCGCCGGCCGAGAAGCGCGAGTTGATCCGGCGCGTCGCGTTCGACCTGCTCGGCCTGCCGCCGACCCCGGACGAGGTTGAGGCGTTCGTCGCCGATCCCGCGCCGGACGCCTACGAGCGGCTCATCGACCGCCTGCTCGCCTCGCCGCATTACGGCGAGCGCTGGGGCCGGCACTGGCTCGACCTGGCGCGCTACGCCGAAAGCAACGGCATCGGCGAGGACCGCGACCGGCCGCATGCCTGGCGCTACCGCGACTATGTCATTCAAAGCTTCAACGAAGACAAGCCCTATGGCCAGTTCGTCCGCGAGCAACTCGCGGGTGACGAGACCGATCCGGACAACCCCGAAGCGCTGGTCGCCACCGGTTTCTGTCGGCTGGGGCCGACCGTCGACGTGATCCGTGGCCAGGACGCCGAGAAGTACCGCCTCGAAGAAATGGACGATGTGGTCACCACAGCCAGTGCCGTGTTCCTCGGGCTGACACTCGGTTGCGCCCGCTGCCATGACCATAAGATCGACCCAGTCACGCAGGCGGACTATTATCGCTTCCTGGCCATCTTCAACAGCACGACCAAGAAGGATGTGCCGCTCGAACCGCAGCCCGTCGCCGACAAGAAGACGCCCTACAAGGGGCCGGCGATGCTCGTGGTCACGGACATCGGCCCCGCGCCGCGCAAGACGAACCTGCTCTGGCGCGGCGACGTGCGGACGCCGGGGCCGGAAGTGCAGCCCGGCGTGCCCGAGGTGCTGACCGCGCAACCGTTGAACTTCGCCAAGCTGGCGGCCGGCGCGAAGACGACGGGCCGCCGCACGGTCCTCGCGGACTGGCTCGCCTCGCCCGATAACGGCCTGGCCTGGCGGGTGATCGTCAACCGCGTCTGGCAGTACCACTTCGGCCGGGCGCTGGTCGATTCGTCCAACAACTTCGGCCTCAACGGCGACAAGCCGACGCACCCCGAACTGCTCGACTGGCTGGCGCTGCAATTCATCGAGCAGGGCGGGAAGTTCAAGGCACTGCACAAGCTGATCCTGCTGTCGAACACCTACCGGCAGTCGTCGGCCTTCAACCCGGCCGCGGCGAAAGCCGACCCGGAAAACCTGCTCTTGTGGCGGGTGAGCAAGAAGCGGCTGGAAGCCGAACCGATCCGCGACGCGGTGCTGCACGTCAGCGGCAAACTGAATCCGGAGTTCGGCGGGCCGAGCATCCGGCCGAAGATCCACCCCAACCTGATCGCCAACGCCATGAGTCGCTGGCCGGCCGTGGCGAAGGAAGGCCCGGAACACTGGCGGCGCAGCATCTACATCCACGTGAAGCGTTCGTTGCAAATGCCCATGATGGAGCTGTTCGACGCCCCAACGCCCACGGCGTCGTGCAATCGCCGCGCGGAAAGCACGGTGCCGACGCAGGCCCTGCTGCTGATGAACGGTGAGTTCATGAACGACCAGGCCGCTCATTTCGCCGAGCGCGTGCGGCGCGAGGCCGGCGACGACCCGGCCCGGCAGATCGAGCGGGCCTTCTGGCTGGCGCTGTCCCGGCAGCCCACCAAGGATGAAATCCAGCAGGTCGCGGGCTTCCTGCGGCAACAGGCCGACCAACCGGGCGTGAAGCGCACCCCGGCCGAGGCGGTGCGCGCCGCCCTCACGGACCTGTGCCACGTGCTGCTGACCTGCAATGAGTTCGTGTACGTAAATTGACTTTTCGAGGCGAGCGGCGGGGGGGTGGCCCCGGGGTGTGGGTTGAGTAGGGGGCGGGTTAAAAAGCGGGGGCACGCCCCCCCCGCGCCAGGGTCGGAACC
>JAEUIF010000945.1 GCA_016795185.1 Planctomycetia bacterium
CCCTCACCCCCGACCCCTCTCCCGCCAGGGGAGAGGGGCGTACTTTTCGCGTCAGCCGCCAACCGGCGTGACCGACTGGTCGTACCCATACTTCTCGATCACCGGCGCCCAGCGCCGGCGAATTTCCTCACGGCGTTCGTCGCTCAGCTGGTAGCGGTTCGTCTCGTAACCCTTCTGACGCGCCAGGAAGGCTTCGAGGTTCGGCAAATACTCGTCGAAACCGCCCAGGCCCAGGTGTTCGTAAACGGCGCGCATCTGGCCCACTGGATCGCGCACCAGTTCCTCGTAGCGCACTTCATAGAAGCGCGACGGCTCGACCAGCGGCCGGCCTTTTTCCAGCCCCTCGTAGACGCGCAGGAACGTGGTGAAAACGTGCTCTTCCAGCCCCGCGAAGGTCGGCTTCTGCAAGCCGTGTGTTTCGTAGAGTGACTTCCACAGGTTGACCGTGGATGGAAACACCACGAACGGATCGCGAACGATATGGACGAACCGGGCCTCCGGGAACATCTCCAGCAGCACCGGAATCCGGCAGGTGTGCGGCGGCGACTTCAGCACCAAGCGGCGCGGATCGCGAAACGTCAGGCGCTGAAGCAGGCTCAGGAAGCCCCGCTTCCAGGCAGCGACATCCTGCGGCGAGACGCCCACGAAGTCGAGATAATCCTGGTCCTGCGGCGGCCGATTGGGAAAGGCAATCGTCAGGTACGGCGAGCGCACACCCATCATGCACAGGGCAAATTCGTCTTCTTGCGGCCGGTCCCAACCGGCGGCCATGTTGTCCATCGGCCGGCGCGACGGCATCAGGAAGGACAGCCAGCGCTTGATAAAATTCTCGGTCAGCAGGAAGTGGTTCGGCTCCAAGCACTGGTAGGTGTTCGGGTAGCCGTGCCGGGAGTCGAGGATCATCAATTCGTGCAGCAGCGTGGTGCCGGTGCGCCAGTGGCCGATGATGAAGAGCGGCGCTTCCTTGATTTCCGTCCGGGCGATGCGGCCCCCATACCAGACCTGCTGTACCAGGCGCAGCAGCATGTGGAAGAAGCTGACCACGGTGACGATGACCGCGATGTACCAGTACCGCCAGCCGACGGCAAAGCGATTGCGGACCAGCAATTTGAGCCAGCAGAGGAAGTCACAGCCTTCCCACATGCGCGGCGCCCACTCGCGCTTCTTGGCCGGCCGGGGATCGCTGGCGTTGCTCATGGCGGATAGATCAGGTCGTGTGGATGGATCGGGTCCGTGCCGTTCATTCTGTGGTAAGCGCCGGCAGCGGCAAGCCCCCGCGAACCGATCTTGTTCGGCCCTTGACTTCGTGGGTATGATGTAAGAGTGGAAGCCGAGGCAGGCACGTTCGACCCGAATGAACCGGCCGAGCGCTTCCTCACAGGACGCGGCGTGGAGCAGTGGTAGCTCGCCAGGCTCATAACCTGGAGGTCGCAGGTTCAAGTCCTGCCGCCGCAACTTCGGGACCTCGTTTCACAACAGAACCCGTGGGTCGTGGCCGTCAAACGGACCACCCGCGGGTTTTATGTTTTTTTCAGCCGTTCCCGGTCGCGCAGCAGCACGCCAAAGGCATCGCCGATCTCCGGGCGGCGCAGCTGGCGGGACATGGGACGCAGGGTGTCCAGGAGCAGTGCCATCTGATCTTCGTCCAGCTGCCTGGCAAAGCGTCGCAGATAGGTGGCGAGCGGCGGGTAGCGACGCCCATAATCGGTAACACGCTCCGGAAAGCCGCGACGGTTCCGCTCTAGCCGCGCTTCTCCAACCTGTCCCATCACCCGCGTATAGATGACAAAGTAGTACACCAGCAACTCAAACAACCGATACGGCTCATCCACCAGCGACTCATTTTCGGGCCGCTGCCAGGGTTCAGCGCGGAAGCGCAGATCGAGCGTCAGCACCAGTGGCCAGAAGCGCTCGACGTATTCCGGCCGGCGGCGGCTCAGTTCGACGATGCTCCAGAGATAGAGTTCATCGTAGCTGCGCTGTTCGAGCTGGCTGAACTCGTCGAGGAGGACCAGCAAGGTGTCCTCGACCTGCCGGCAGCCACAATGCTCCAGGGATTCGACGAGGTAGAAGAAGCGGGCGGAGTCGCTCAGGCGCATGTTCAGGCCCGGCTCATGACAGGCATTGGCGATGGGACGCGACAGCTCGAAGAAACGATTGAGCAGGATGCGCTGCAATTCGTCCAGGCTCAGCGAGCCGTTCAGCTGCGTCAAGTCCCAGGTCAGCACGGAGTGACGATTGAACTGGGGCCGCAGGTCGCCCTGTTCGGCCTGCTGGCGGATGTCGTCGTTGGTGAGACCGCGCAGCGACACGGGTCAACAGCCCTCCTGCGACAGGGTTTCGAGGCGCCAGTTCGCGCACCCAGGCCCCGATGAATTGATGCCGGGAAGCGATGACGTTACGTTGTCAGTCTTTACCGCGAAGCGGTTGTACTCCACAGCCCAGGGTCGCGCAGCGCACCCTGGGACAGCAATGAACTCAGTTCTCACCTACCCCGCAGGGGTTGTACAAATCGTGACGGCCTGCCTTGTCCAATCCCTGCGGGGTAGACCAATTCCTACCATTCTCGGTCCCCAGGGTGCGCTGCGCGACCCTGGGCTGTGGAGTATAACCGCTTCGCGGTAAGGCAGAAGCAGTCGGCCGTTCGGAAACACGGCCGCACCAACAGTCTGGCGAATTCTCTCACTGCTTCCCCGCATCCTGCTTCTGCCACCAGGCTTTCCAGGCGGCCAGGGCTCGGGCGCGTTCGGCGGCGGTGGCGTCGGGGCCAGGCCCGAAATCCTGATTCGCGAGGTATTTGAGCGCCTTATGGGCCGCGCGGGCCACGCGCTCCGTCGGATCGCTGAGCAGCGGAATCAATTCACCCGCCAGTTGCTTCTCTTCTTTGTTGACCACCGCCTGAATCGCCGCGATCCGCACTTCCACATCCTCCTCGGTCAGCTTGCCGCGCAGGGTGTTGGCGGTCATGCGCGTCAGGCGTTCGGCGAGCGCGTCGCGCGCCTTGCCCTGCGCCGTGCCGCTCAGACGCGGAATGGCAGCGGCCAAGGCGTCGCTGTAGACCACGCCTTTCGTGTCCTTCAAGCGCTGGATCAGGTCCGCTTGCTGCTCGGCGGGAGCTTGCAGCACCTCCCGGCACAACCGGGCCGCTTCTGGGTCGAGGCTGGTCGGCAGGGCCAGGTCCGTGCCCTTCTCGCCGAAGTCGAGCCCCAGCGGGAGCTTCTTTGCCAGCAGGCCCACGCCGCCCACGCCGCCGCCCTTCAACACCACTTCACCGGGGTCGGCCATGTGGCCCTTGAGCGTGGCCGACAGGTCGCGCGTCAGGTTGACGCGGCGCAGGAAGAGCAGGCTGAAGCAAGTATCGATCACGGGGCCGTAAGCGTCCGCGTAATCGCCGCGCCACGTCCCGTCCGCCCCTTGACTGGCGAGCAGCAACTCGGAACCCCAGCCGTACCAGTCCTTGCCCACGATGGTTTCCAGGTTGTAGGCCAGGGCGACGCGCTCCAGCGACCAGAGGAAGTAGTGCCCCTTGCGCAGCTTCTGGCCGCGCTGATGGCTGCTCGATTGGACCGCAGCGCCCAGGGCCGTCAGTGCGGACTTCACCGCCGGGCCGTTCACGGGGTCCTGAGAAAGACGGATCAGGTTCTTGTTGGGTTCGCCTCGCAAGGCCGCTTCGTAGGTCGCGCCGTGGCTCATGGCCACTGCCAGCAACCCGGCGCAGGTCATCGACGCGGATGAGTCGTTGCCGGGGATGTAACCCCAACCGCCGTCGTTGCCCTGCTGCTTGCGAAACCGCTCGGCCACGCGGTTCAGCGCCCGCTCGACCGGCACGCCCTGGCGTCGCGCCGCCCACAGGCCCATGATGGCGAACTGCGTGTTGGAGTTGTCGCCCTTGCCCAGTGCGTCGTCGCCGGCCTTCTGTTTCTCTAGCAGTTTCACCTGCTCGACAAAATCGGCGGCCAGCGGCGGCGGGCCCTTGCCCTTGGGAGTCTTCGTGGCTTCGCGCGGTTGCCTGATGTGCGCGTGCAGCCGGCGAATCTCTTCGGCCGTGGGGCGCGGACACTCGTAGTTCCAACCGTCGGCGTAGCGCTGGCCCGCCAGCAGGCGGACGGCCAGGGCCTGGATCAGATACTGGTCCTGTGCTTCGCCGAGCCGATCGAGGAACATGACGGTCAGCGCCAGCGAATAGGTGTGCGTCAACTCGACGCTGGCCTGGCGCAATTCGGCGGCAGCTTTCTTGACGCCGGGATCCTCGGCGGGCACATCGCATTCGAGCAGCGTCAGGCCCCAGAGGGCCAGCGCGCCGTGCGGGTGGGTCTTCAGGGCGAAGACCTCGGTCTGCATGGCGCGCAGCGCCTTCACGCCGCGCTCGATGGCCGGCTTGACGCCGCCGCCCGTCTGCGCGGGAGGGTCCGCGGACAGGACCGCGCTGACGCCCAGCACTGCCAACGCCAACCAGCAACCGAGGCGCATGCTCGACCTCCGGACCGGGACCGTCTACCTCCCTGTCACGTTACCGGCTGCGGATAGTCGTCGCCAGAGCTATTTGCCGGGGTGGCGTGCCGAAGCAGCGGGGCAATTTATCATCGCGAGCCCAAGGAAGGAGCCGACCGGAAGCGCCCGCGACCGCGGGGAACCCCATTACTCTGGGTTCCCCGCGGTCGCGGGCGCTTGCGGCGCGCCGTTCTGTGAGATTCGC
>JAEUIF010000285.1 GCA_016795185.1 Planctomycetia bacterium
ACGGGAGGGCACTTATGGCCTGCAAATCGACCGTTTTTCACTCCTAGTCATCTACACCGCCCTGCGGAGCCTGGTGGTTGGCGGGCAGCAGTTGTGGAACAAGTACGAGAATGGCGACAACCTGCTGTTCACGCGGGAGGACTTTGAACGACCGCGTATCTCACCGCTATTTCACGATCTGGTCAAGCTGGAGGATGCCGAAGTCAGGAAACTGGCCCAAGCCCTGGCCATCGCGTCGCAGAAGCCCGTGGAACAGACGCCGCTGCTCGCGGACCTGGTTGGCCCTGGTGCCACGAACACGCCGCCGAGTTCGGAAGACACGTATGTCATTGGCCCGTGATACTGCATCGCGAAGGAGCGGCACCATGCCCTGGCCCCTCTCCCAGGATTACAACGAAGCCATTCAGACCCCGACGCAGAGTTTCAGCGACCCTGAACTGCAACGGGGCGAGGCGGTTACAAACGCTTTGGGTCTGCCCATGCCGTGTTCGGGCAACTTCGCGGACGTGTACGCGGTCGTTTCAGGCCAGCAGAAGTGGGCCGTCAAGTGCTTCACTCGCCAAATTCAGGGGTTGCGGGAACGGTATGCGGAAATCAGCAAGTATCTTGCGCAAGTGCAATTGCCATTCATGGTCCAGTTCAAGTTCTTGGAACAGGGTATCCGAGTACGCGGCTGTACTTTCCGTCATCTCATAACATTTCTTGCTCGATGCCCGCGTCCAATTGCTCAGCGGTTCGCCGCCACTGGCGCGGCAGGGTCGAGGTGGAGGAACAGGCGGATGAAGCGGGGTTCGGCGACGAGGGCTTCGGCCTGGCGGAAGAGGGGACGGGCTTCATCTGCGCGGTTGTCGAACCAGAGTTGATAGCCGGCCAGGAACATCAGCGTCGCCTCGTCGGGGTGCAGGTGCAGCGCTTCCTGGAGCGTCTGCAAGTGCGCGACGAAGTCTTCACCGTTGAGGCCGTAGAGTTCGCGCGAACGGAACTTGCTGGTCGGCCAGGTGGGCCGGAGCCGTAGGCCGGCATGGAGGGCGGCGGTCGCTTCGCGGTATTTGCCGAGCGCGAAGAGCGCTTGCCCCAGATAGAAGTAGGGCAACGCTTCTTTGGGGTTCTCGTCCACCGCTTGGCGGAAGCGGCGTTCGGCGCGGGCGTATTCCTGGTTGCCGAAGGCGATCTTGCCCAGCGCCAGCAGCTTCTCGGCGGCGGGCGCGCCGGGGTTGTTCGGACGCGGCACGGGCAAATCGGGTGCCCAGGGCGGCAGCGGCCCCATCGGCACAGGGGCATCGGCGGGCGGCAAGTCCTGCGGCACCGGCGGAGCGTCCTTCGCCCCCGCAGGCGGCTTCGCGGGCGGCGGCGGAGCCGGGTCGGCCGGCCTCACCTGCTCGCGTTCCTCCGGGCGCAGCGGTCGGAACTTCCCCGCTTCCACGCCGGGCAGCGGCGCGGGCGGTAGTTCGGCCGGTTCGGGCGGGCGCTCGGCCTGGCCGTTGTTGCGCTTGCCGCCCGGCCGGATGATGATCTTGCCGGGGAAATCCTCGTCGCGCAGTTCCTCGATCGGCGGCACCGCCGGCTGCACGTTGACTGGGAAGGGCACGACGACGAGCGGCCGGGGCTGCGGTGCTGGACCCAGAATGGTGACACTGGAAATGCGTGAACTGTAGCCCCACGGCCCAAAACCGAACGAGCTGTAGCCGTAGGACGGATAGGACGGTCCGAAGCCGCCGTAGTAGACGCCTCCGGAGAAGCGCGGCCCGCCAAAGGAAATGCCAATGCCGCCCGGCGCGCCGTACACCACCGGCCCGCCGGCGCTCAGGCGCGCGGTCCCGGTCAGCAGGGCGAGCAAGACGGTCAATGCACCGAGACGCTTCATGGGAACCGGTCCTTGTTCGGGCCATGACGGAGAGGTGCTGCTTAACGGAATTATCGAATGTGCCGTCCGCCGGTGCAAGCGAAATGGGGGGACCGTCGCCGAATCCGGCCGTTTCCTCGCGGAGAATGTTGCTGGTGCAGAGTCCAAGGAGTGTTTGCCTGACCGCCCGCCGTACGCCGGGCAACCTCGCTCTGGACATCGCACTGGGGCCACTCCGAGTGTGCCAAACCGGGATACGGTCGTTCAAGGTCAGCTGGCACAAAATGAACCTTTTGGCACGGAGTGGCAAAACACTGGGGTTTTTGCCACTCCGTGCCAAGAAGCAATTGGCGCGCAGTGGCAAATCATTGGGGTTTTCGACCCTCCGTGCCAAACCAGATTTTTTGGGTCGGAGCATGGTCAACCATCGACCGCGCCGCTCGGGAAGCGCAGCTGGACCGGTAGTGTCCAAACCCTGACTGGCGAACCGCGCGCCGGCCGCTACATTGACCTTGCCCTACCACCCAGTCCTGGAAATCCACCCATGCGAACCCTGCTCGGCTGCTGTGCGTTGCTCCTGGCGTTCATCCTGTTCCCGGCGACTGCCGCCGCGGACAAGCTGGTCCTGGTCGCGGGCGGCGGCCAGGGTGGCGACGGCTCGACCGCGAAGGACTTCAAGTTCGTCGAGCCGTTTGGCGTCGCCTTCGACAAGGCCGGCAACCTGTACGTCGCGGAATTGTCCGGTCAGCGCGTCCTGAAGATAGATGGCAAGGGCGTGGTCACCACCGTCGCCGGCACGCTGCAAAAGAAGGGCTACGAGGGGGACGGCGGCCCGGCGGCCCAAGCGCTGTTCAACGGGCCGCACAGCATCGTCATCGCTCCGAACGATGATATGTACATCGCGGACACCTGGAATAGTTGCGTCCGCAAGATCGACGCCAAGACCGGCGTCGTCTCCACGGTCGCGGGCAACAGCACGGGCAAGAAGGGCTTTGCGGGCGACGGCGGGCCGGCCACCAAGGCGCAGTTCGGCAACATCTACCATGCGTCGCTCGACCCGAAGGGAGAACGGCTCTACCTCGCCGACCTCGACAACCGCCGCATTCGCATGGTGCAACTCGATACCGGTATCGTGACGACCGTGGCGGGCAACGGCGGGAAGGGCGTGCCGGCGGACGGCGCGGTCGCCAAGGAAGCGCCGCTGGTCGATCCACGCGCGGTGGTCGCCGACGCCAAGGGCAACGTCTGGGTACTGGAGCGGGGCGGCCACGCGCTGCGTGTCGTCGATCCGGCGGGCAAGATTCGCACCGTGGCGGGCACTGGCAAAGCGGGCGGCAGCGGCGACGGCGGCGACGCCAAGCAAGCGACCCTGAACGGCCCAAAGCACCTGTGCGTCGATCTCGACGGCAACATCATCATCGCCGACGCCGAAAGCAACCTGGTGCGGAAGTACGTCGTCGCCGACGGCAAGATCCTACGCGTGGCTGGCACCGGGACGAAGGGCGCCGCCGGCCTCGACGGCCCTCCGGAGAAGGCCGGCGTGGCCCGGCCGCACGGCGTCACGGTGCATCCGTCGGGCGTGCTGTACATCACCGACAGCTACAACCATCGCATCGTGCGGATCGAGAAGTAGACGGTTCCGCCGCGCGGGCGGTTCAGGCCGCCCGCGCGTACCCAAACTCCTCCAAAGCGTCGGCCAGCAGTTCATTGCATTTCTGCTGCAAATCCAATGGCAAGTCATGCCGCCAGCGCCCAATCGATTGCACCGGGTCGGGCGCGGTCAGGTGGTTCTCCAGTCCAATCTCGGAAGTGGACGCCTGGTGCAGCACCGTTTCCACGGCGGAGGTGGAATCGTCGATGCCCAGGTAGGTGAAGATGGCCTGCAAGGTCGGAATCGGCCGCAAGACTAGGTCTTCGTAATGGACTAGGTGAGCGGTGGTACGGCGGGATTGCCAGTGGGCGAGGAGAAAGTGCGTGAGTTGCTGCTGATGTCGAAGAAAACCTTCATCAACGCCAGTGTTTCGTTCCCCCAATTTCTGTTTGAAGGCAGCGTGGGAGCATGTAGCGTCGCGAAAATCGCGAACCAGGAAAATTTCCTTCGCGGCAGCGTACAACTCCATGAATAGACTGGCATCAACGAGCTTGCCGCCCTGACATTTTTCACTGAAGTATGGACAATCCAGCTTGCCTTGCGGCCGGGCGACCTCATCGTAAATCAAGTCATTCAACCGCAACGCGAAATCCGCGAAGTGCTCGACGTACTCCTTGCGTAACCAGGCATGCATCGCCGGATCTTCGGCCCTGCAATAGAGTGGCATCGGTCCAATCGATTCAATGGACTCAATTAGCGCCCGGATGTCCGCATGGCGCACTGCGTTCGCTGGCGTTGTCAAGACTTGGAAATGGCGCATGGTGTGAATGGCACCGAGCGATTCAAACGGATATCGCTGATGTAGCACGATGGCGGGGTGCTCGGCGAGCAGGTGCATCAGCCAGGTGGTGCCGCAGCGTCCCAAGCCACTCACCAGGATTGGCTGGCGGCGCGGCTGATATGTGGGACGCAGCGCGGCGTGCCGAGCGCGCACGATGGCGAGCGGTACGACCGACTCGTCGGCCAGTACCGCTTGCAACTCCAGTTCGCACTCGGCTGGCAGCCCGATCAGGTTGACACTCAACATGAACCCACAGTTGCGGCGTTCGGTCGCCGCCCGCGGCGAGACGGGGCCGAGCAGCCGCGTGCAGCCACGCACGGCGGCAGACAGACGGTTGAAAGCCCGCTCCGTGAGGGGCAAGGCATCGCCGCGCGGCATCCAGACTTCTGCCCGACGGATCACGCGGCCCAAGTGTTTCGCTTCCACCGCCTTGACCGGAGCGCGACGGCCGAGCACCCAGCCGGCCAGTTCCAATGAGTAGGCGTCTATTAGATCGCCCGGCCGGGGAGCGTCCAGGTGAAAGCCTTCCAGTTGACTGCGGTCGAATTCCACGGGCGCGACCTGTAGCACTTCGACTTTCGCCATGAAGAACTCCTTTTCACGACAAGCCAAGGACGTGCGGCAGGCAGCCTCAGGCAGCTTTCCAACGGAGTGAGCGAACCGAGCCCAGGACAGCGCCGGTGGCGACATGTGGCAGCACCACGGGCGCGACGCGCGGCCGAAGTACCTGGGGGGCGCGGGCAAAGCCGTTGAGTTGCGAGTTCTCGAGGTAAGACCAAGCTTGACTGTAGGTCGGATCGCCGTGCAAGAGCAGATCGAGATACCGCGCGCGGAACAGTCGGGTATCCGTCGGATGGGGGTCGGGCATGTGGGTCGGCCGCGTGGCGGATTCGTGATGGAGCAGCACTGCTTGGGCATCCAGCAAGACCTTGTAGCCGGCGGCGCGCGCCCGCAGGCACAGATCGGTGTCGCCAAAGCCGACCGCCAGTCGTTCGTCAAACCCACCCAGGGCGCGAAAAACCTCGGAGCGCATCAGGAGGCACGCTCCGGTCACGGCGCTCTGGTCCCGCGTGGCCAGCAGGGCGCGACTTGGTCCAGCCAGTCGGCTCCCGTCCTGACCGAATGTGGGCGTACCTTTGGGCAGATGTTCCGCCGCCAGACGAAAGCCAACGACCACGCCGGCATGCTGTACCGTGCGGTCGGGGTAAAGCAGCACGGCCCCAACGACGCCAACGTCCTCGCGCTGCGCCAGACCGACCATATGGTCGAGCCAACCCGCTTCCAACGCTTCGGTGTCGTTATTCAGAAACAGGTAGTAGTCGCAATGTCGCAGGTGGTCCGCCCCAGCGTTCATCATTGCCGAAAAATTGAAAGTCCCCCGGTAAGGGAGGACCGGCCAGCGCTGGCGCAACTCGCTCAGATAGGCGACCGTCGCCGGTTCGTCAGACTCGTGGTCGAGCACCAGTATCGATGCCTGGCTGGGCCGCAGGGTGGCTTCCAGACTTTCGATGCAGCGGCGCAGCAAGTCGCCGTGATTGCGGGTTGGAATGATGATGCCCACCTGGCCCCTACGGATCACACGAAACTGGACATCGCGGCAGTCCGGTTCGGCGGTGGGCTGGACCACTGCCGGCAAGCCCAGACGGCGGAGATGGCGAGCCACGTTCTGGCGCTGCATCTCCGCAGCGCGCGGTGGATTGGGCTTGGCTCGATGATCTACGTGGCAACGACGGCGGTAGAGGATTTCGGGCAAATGGCTCACATGCTGCGAGTGTTCGAGCACGCGCAGGACGAAGTCTTGATTGCAGCCCCAGCGATTTGCGTCGCCCAGACCGCCGGCTTGAGCCACACAGCCGGCGCGTACCGTCAGCAGGTTTTTGAAGTACTCGTGGGCGAGGTACAGGTCATATGAGAAGGCTGGACGGACTTCCACGGCTTGTACCGCTTCCGTGGACTCGCCCGTGAGAGCCTCATCGCTGTACAGCAGGTCGGATGGGTGGTGCAGCACTGCCTCGGCTAGCCGGTGGAGGGCGTGCGGTTCCAGCACGTCTCCGTGATCCAGGAAACAATAGTAGGTCGCGCCGCTGCCGCGCAATGCCTTGTCCAGACTGCTTGAAGTCAAGGACAGCCGATGGTCGCTGGCGGCCTGGCGTTCCAGTACAGCCCGGACCTCGGCGGAGACAGAATGAGGTATGGCAACCACGGCCTGCCAGTTGCCGTAAGTTTGGCCTGCCAAGCTGCGCAACGATTCCGCTAACCAGTTGGGTCCTTCGTCGAGAAGCCGAATTGCCACCGCGAAGCGCGGCGCCGTCGCCGGCCAGGTTCGGGCGCGGAACCGCGCGAGTTGCCGCGGGCGCGGGCGCGTGTTCGAGAACCAGGTTGCGGCGTCCACGGGCCGTGCTCCGAAGAACAACTCGCGCAACCGGTGCGGCTCCAGTTCTGCTACCGGCAGCAAGTGCTGCCCGGTGGGCAGTCGATGCAGTTCGCGCGCCCTCTGCGCTAGCACTCGTGCGAACAAGCCGAGCCAGACGCCGAGCCGCCAGAGTTTGCACGAAACGTCCCACACCACCTGGCCGAGGCCGTTGGAGTCCGAATCTGCTCGCCTTCGGGCTCGGGCCATTTGCTGTTGATAGTGCTGTTTCGCCAAGATCGTCTCACGTAGTTTGGGAGGATGGCGAACCTCTGGCGATGTTTCCCGACAGTCGGGAATTGCCGCTCCGAGGGATTATCGACCGGACCCGTGTTGTTGCTTCATTGCGCCACGGGCCGTGGATGCGGACGCGCCGAAAGCGGATGCGCTGAAACTTGCAGGTGGCTGGTGAGTTTACAGCAAATCGAATGGTCGGCGAAACCGCACTGCCAGGACTCCGGCCGTATCACTCAGGCAGCCGACGAGGCGACGGTCGCCACATCACACAACGCCCAGTACAGCGAACGCACTTCGGACGGCAGTGATGCCTCGGTGGAAGCCTGCTGGTGTCGAAGCGCCGGGTCGAAAAACCGTAACTGGCTGGCGCTTGCTTCCAGTCCCAACTTGCCCAGCACCTGGCTGACTTGCCGGCCCCAAACGGCTTGCGGCTGGTCGAACGAGAGGAGCGGGAAAGGACGTCTGGCGTGGTACTGCAAGAGCTTGCGATTGTATTTCGCCCAGAGGTCATAGCCTTTCGCCAGGTCGAACTGGTTGCGGTGCTGGAGCGAGCGGGCGACCGCGTCGGGATGCCGAAACGTTCCAATCAGCGTCAATCGGGGTATGGCATCCAGCCAGCCATCGAGGGTAAAAAGTGTGCGTGGATCCTTGAAGCCCCAGACGGGCTTCGTGGCATAACTGTCGAGGATGGCAGACTGCGCCGCGCGGTGTCGCGCCGTCCACTGCACGGACTCGGGCGGGGCGTCCCAGCTGCCGCCGCTCGCCGCCAAGAGGTCGTCGTGCAGGGCCATGATGCGCGGGTTTTCGCGGTTGCCCTTGGCGTTGTAGCGCGCCTGCCGGACCACGTCGCCGAGATAGACACCCGCTTCCTCCAGGGTGCCGGTCAGGCAGCTCGTGCCGCTGCGGTGCATGCCCAGAACGCAAATAATCAGTGGTTTCATGGCATATTCCCAGCACCGCGCGAAATCAGGATCGGTGGAACACGAGCATCGACTGTCCGCGCGGGTGATTGCACAGTCCCAGCGATTCGACCCGCAAGGGCAGGCTGGTTGCAAGGTAAGCGAAGATCGAGGCGTGGTAGTGATACGGGTTTCGATCACTATAGGTCTCGACGCCGCTGGGATGTTGGATGCGGTCCAGGTGATGCACGGTCGGAGCGTCGAAGTAGGTGGCGAAGAAACGGCCGCCTGGTTGCAGGACCGCCGTCACGTTCACCAGGCAACGCTGGATCGCATTCACGGGCAAATGCGTGAATAGCGACTGTGCCAGCGCGAAGTTGAAAGTACGGCCGAATCGTCCGACCTCGAAATCGACGTTCGCAAGCAAACTCGGTCGACGGTCTTCAAGGCCCGCGCGGGTAAGTTCCAGTCGCCCGCCGACTTCGACATAGGAAGCATTGCAGTCTATGCCGGCATAATGGCCTGGCTCAAGATACGCGACAAAATGGATACCGCCGCGCAGCGCTCCACAACCGACGTCGAGCAAATAGTCCTGCGGCACCAGTCCTTGGCCGCGCAGGAACTCAAATTGCCATTTCCCCAATTCTTCCCATTTACCCCCAGCGGCCGCGCGGTGCTTGCCAGCCGCGATCTCGGCGGCGCTCAGCTGGCGGGTATACGGATAGAACCGTTCCGTGTTCGTGGGAACCGTGGCTGGCCGGGCGCGGCCACTTCCCAGGACACGGCGCATCAACGTGCGAAGCGGACGCATTCGGAACATAGGCTAGCTCGCTCGCAGGAGAAGATTGCTGATGATTAAGGGCGGCCACGCGCGGCATTCAACCAGCCCTTGACCCGCTGGGCCAGGCGCAACCAATGGAAAGTGCCACCGGAGACGGGCGCGTCGGAAAAGCTGAGGATGCCCCCGGGACGGCCAGGGTCCGGAATCAGCTGCTCGCAGCCTGGAGGCACAATGACAACCCAGGAAGGCGAGGGATGCGGCCAACGTAAGGGAACACAGGCGAGTCCCTCCGATGTAACGATGTCGCGAAAGCACCGCCACGTCAGTGTTACACAACCGGGATAGGTCCAGGTCGCCCCAACGGTCGTCGCGCGACCGGCTTTGAAGTTGGCTGCAAAAATGGCATTGCGCTTCATGACCTGGCGAGCTTGGCTCAGGCAGCGCCGCAGTTGTCTTTCGGACGTATGCGAGAAAATTGACTGCGCCAGAAGGAAGTCAAAGGTCCGGCCGAAGCGACTCAAAGAGAAGACTGTGTCGAATACGAAGGTTGGCGCTTTCACCCGCAGAATGTCCTGCCCCAGTTCCTGTTCGATGCCCTGCTCGACGAGCCATTGCTCAGGCTCAAGTCCGAAGTAGTGGCCACTCAGCAAATAGGGCATGAACAGCCGGCCCGCCCGGCACGACCCGCAACCAATGTCGAGCAAGGTGTGATGTTCCCGCAAACCCAGCGAGGTCAGCAGGTTGAACTGTCTGGCTGCGAGCAGGTCGAAACGGCGCGGTGGGCCGACAAAGGCGCGGTAGTGGTGGTCACCTGCTTTGAGATCCCAGCCTCGGTCTGCGAGTGGTTTGGACACGCCCAGGGCATCCTTGCCGGTTTGTTGTTCGGGGCCGTGAGTTTGCCGCCTGTAGTGATTGATCTGTCTGCTATCGGTCTTTTCCTCAGGCCTGCTTTAATGGGTCTACAGTCGCCGCGGCAACCCGCGGTTCATGCCGACCGTTGAGATGCTGTGGTGCCCAGATCTCCCATCGCGTCCAACTCGCCCATCACTGCCAGCCGCGGCGGCGGAAGAGGACGGTGGCGAGGATGGCCCAACCTACGGACAGGAAGCCGGCGGCGACGAGCCGCAGCCAGGATTCGCCCGTCACCACGCCGGACAGGGCCGCGTGGAAGATCTTCGTGGTGTGGGTTTCCAGGACCAGTTCGGCGAGGATGGGAATGCTGTTCAGCTGGATCGTGACCATGAACAGCGCCAGGATGAGCAGGTAGCACATGGCGCCCACACTGGCCAGGCGTTGCGTGCGGGCCAGGGTGGCGATGGTCATGCCGATGCCCATGGAGCCGATGGCCCCGACGAAGATTGCGCACCAGAAGAACGGCAGCAGCAGTACCGCCGGCCGATAGATACCGCCCAGGACCACGCTCAGCAGCATGCCGGCCAGCGGATAGAAGAAGAACTTGGCTGCGAGAATCTCCAGCGGCGAGGCGGGCGACAGCGCCTGGGCCAGCAGCACGCCGCGTTCGCGCTCCTCGCAGGTCATCGACGGCAGCAGGTAGACGCATGAGAAAAACAGGCCGAAGAAGACCAAGGCCATCGCCAGAACCGAACTCAGGTCGGCTGAGCCTTCGAGGCGTTCATGCTTGGCGTCGATGTACGGCTGCTGCTGGAAGTGGTTGCGCGTCTCCTTCCAGAACCAGGCTTCATAACTGGCGACTGCCGTGCTGTTGGGACCGGGATACCAGAACGTGACCTCGTAGCGCGGCGGCTGTCCTTCCGACTGTTGCGCCTGCGAGCGGACGATGAAGGTGCCCGCGTTGGCGGCCGGGATGATGCGCCCAAACTGGTCCGTGGGAAACTGGTCGATGGGACGGATGCGCAGCTGGCCCTCGGTCCAGTCGGCCGGCTGGTTCTCCCGGAGATGGGTCAGCCAGCGCTTTACCTCGGCACGGTTGGGGTCGTCCTTTTCGTAGACGATGTAGCAGCGCTGCACCTCGCCGCCGAGCAACGGCCCCTGATTGCCGGACTTCCACAGCGACAGCAGCAGAGCGATGCCAGCCAGCAAGAACGCCAGGACGATGCCGCCCCGGTTGGCCAGGTGCCGCAGCAGTTCCTTGTGGAGCAGGGTCGTGAAGATGTGCCAGCGCATGGTGCTCGTCTCGGGATGCGGAACCGTCTGCCAAACACGAATGTAGTTTGCCGCTAGCTTGTCCGCTGCCAACGGGAACTAATTGTCACATAGTAGCTTTTGTCGAGGTGCTGGCCGACCAAGTCCGCCAGGCGGCTAATTTGTTCATCCGTCAGCATACGGGCATCGAAGCAAGCGTGCCGATTTTCCGCCCAACCCCATTCATCGAAACCGTGATCGAGAAACAAGAAAAAACGCAGCCGCTTTGCCGTCACCTCGTCGGGGATACCACAGGCGCGCAGTTCCGCGCCGTGTAGCTTGAGAAAATCGTCCCAGGCATCGCGTTTTCGGCGAAAGGACATTTGACATGGCCTTCGGCTATCTCGATTGAGTGTTTGCCGCATCCGATTTGCGGACTCCGACCAATCACGTGAACTCCGTCCCCGTCAGCTTCAGGAATGCCTCGTGGAAATTGAAATCGCGGGTGCGCAGGCTGGCGACGCCGCCGGCGGTGACGCGCTCGGCGAGTTGCTGGCGCTCGGCAGGATGCTCCAGGTCGAAGACCAGGCGGCTGCCGTCTTCCAGCGTGGCATCGACCACGCGCCGCGAATGTTGCAGCCGCATCGAGAGCGGCGTGTCCAGCGCGATCAGCTTGCCGCGGTTCAGGATTGCCACGCGGTCGCAGCTGCCCTGCGGTGTTCCAGAGCCGCGCCGCGCCCTCGCTGCTCGCCGTGACGAGAAAATG
>JAEUIF010000946.1 GCA_016795185.1 Planctomycetia bacterium
GCCAGCAAGCCGAAGGCGGCCATCTTCTCCTGGTGCAACAGATGGGCCTGGGCCTCCTGCAACTGGCGGGTGCGCTCCTCGATGCGCGACTCCAGCTGAGCCTGGTTATCCCAGAGTGCTGCATTCAGTTGCGCGAGATGCTCGCCGACACGTTTCAGCAGCAGCGCCAATGCATTGCTGGCCCAGCCGACCCACCCCAGCATGACGAGCGTGAGGATGAGCACGACCCGTCCTTGCTCGGTCGCCGGCAATGCCAGGTAAAGCAGGGTATAGCTGGCCGCGTGTAGGATGCAGGTCAACAACGTCACGTGATACGGATAGCGAAAGGCACAGCAAATGATTGACAGAAGGTAGTAGTAACGGAATGGACTTTCGAGCCCGTCGTGGAAATAGCAGAGCAGGCCAATAAAGAGTGCTTCCATGCAGGAAATGACGAGCGGCTCGCGCCCCAGAAAGACCTTTCCGCGCAGGCTGTACCAGGTGTCGAGCAGCGCGTAGCCCGCGCCCAGGGCCAGGATGCCGTGTAGCACGGCGCGGTCGCGCGGTTCGCCGACCTGCACCAGCACGTAGCCGATGAGCAGGCCAAACCAGCGTATTTTGACGGCGATATGTTCCGCGGCCAGTTCCCAGCGCTGCGGAACCGCCAGAGCAGCATCGGCCATGATCGGCCTCGGAATGGAGAGTCGCGGCAGCGGTAGTCGCTGCCTTCATTATAGGGAATCACGGCCAAACGCTGCGCCATCCGTCATTGCCAATTCCCCCCGGAAAGCGACAATAGAGGGCGGCACTCGACCAGTCCTGGACCGCGCCGCCGAACCCGTGGAGGGGTTCGATTGTCAATTGAAGGTCCGTCGAGTCCGAGGAAACCGTATCGATGCGCGTGCAATTGCGAATTGTGGCCGGCTCCCTGCGCGGCCGGAAGCTGACCTGCGAGATTCACGAGGGCGTGCGCCCGACGCCGCAGAAGGTCCGCGAAGCCCTATTCAGCATTCTCGGCCATGCCGTGCCGCACCGGCCGTTCTTCGACGTCTTCGCCGGCACCGGGGCGATTGGCCTGGAAGCCCTCAGCCGTGGCGCGAGCGAGACGGTCTTCGTCGAGCGCGACCCGGAACTGGCCGACGCCATCGACGGCTACCTGCGGTCCTTCCGCGTGTCCGATCGTGGCCGGGTGCTGCGCGCGGACGTCTACCGCTGGATCGACCGCTGGCGACCGCCGAAAGAAGCCGTCAACGTCTTCCTGAGCCCGCCGTTCGAGGATTATCAGGGCCGCGTCGAGTCGATGAGTGCGCTGGTCGCGAAGCTGGAAGAAAAGCTGGCGGACGATTCCGTGCTGGTGGTCCAGGGCGAGGAAAGCCCTGGCTTCGACCAGTTACTGGAACGACACGACTGGGATCTCCGCAAGTACGGCCGCAACTATCTCGCGATCTGGGTGAAGGGCGAGGACCCCGCCGCGCGTGAAGTGCGTGACGAGGAAGAGTGACCGCCTGTCCCACAAGACCACTCCCCTCGCCCCTTGCGGGAGAGGGGTTGGGGGTGAGGG
>JAEUIF010000947.1 GCA_016795185.1 Planctomycetia bacterium
CCCTCACCCCCAACCCCTCTCCCGCAAGGGGCGAGGGGAGGAGACTTTTGGGGCAGACACTGATAGCCCATCCTCGATCCGACGCCACTCGCCACGGAGGACAGCGATGAACGCCAGGCCACGGCTATTGATCACCGGCGCGACGGGGTTCGTGGGCAGCCATCTGGCCGAAGCCTTCCGCGGCCGGGGGCATGCGGTCGTCGCACTGGCGCGCGACGGCAGCGAAACCGCGTTCCTGGAACAACTCGGCGTCACGCTCCAGCGCGGCGACTTGAACGACCGGGAGGCCGTGGCCCGCGCGGTGCAGGATGTCGAGGTCGTCGTCCACTGTGCGGCCAAGGTCGGCGACTGGGGACCGATTGAAGCATACCGCGCGGTGAACGTCGAAGGCTTGCGGAACTTGCTCGAAGCCTGTCGCGGAATCCCGCTCCGGCGCTTCGTCCACCTCAGCACGCTGGGCGTCTACGCGGCCCGGCACCATTACGGCACCGATGAATCCGAACCGCCGCCCGAACGCCACATCGACGGCTACACGCAGACCAAGGTCGAGGGCGAGCGCCTGGTCCTGGAGTATCACCGCGAACACCAGTTGCCCGCCGTCGTCCTGCGGCCCGGCTTCGTCTACGGCCCGCGCGACCGCACGGTGCTGCCCAAACTGGTCGCGTCGTTGAAGCAGCGCCTGGTGCGCTACCTCGGCAGCCGCCGCCGAGCGCTGAACGCCATCTACGTGGGCAACCTGACCGACGCCGTGGAATTGGCCATCAAGAATCCGCAGGCCGTCGGCCGCGTGTACAACCTCACCGATGGCGAGTTCGTCTCGAAGGAACGCTTCATCGGCAGCATCGTCCGGTCGCTCGAATTGCCGCCCCCCGGTCTGCTGGCGGTGCCGCTCTGGCTGGCCCGCACGGTCGCGTTCGTGCTGGAACGACAAGCACGCTTGCAGCGCGCCCCGGAACCGCCCGCGCTGACCCAGGCGCGCATCAAGTTCCTGGGGTTGAACCTCGACTTTAGCATCGAGCGGGCCAGGCAAGAACTCGGCTACCGGCCGCGCGTGTCGTTCGACGAGGGTATGGCCCGGACGATGGCCTGGTACCGGGAAGCGGAGTACAATCACCCCCAGGCCACCGGCCCGCAGTCGGTGGCTTGATGTGCCCGTACTCAACTCAAGGAGGCGTCCCGTGGAACTGCAAGGCAAACGCGCTGCGGTGCTGATCGAGCAAATGTATCAGGAAATGGAAGTCTGGTATCCGGTGTATCGGCTGCGCGAGGCCGGCTGCAAGGTGACGCTGGTCGGCCCCGAAGCCGGCCAGAATTATCCCAGCAAGCTTGGCTATCCGTGCAAGAGCGACAAGGCGGCCAAGGACGTTTCGGCCGACGACTTCGATCTGTTGATCGTGCCCGGCGGCTACGCGCCCGACCACATGCGCCGCTGCGAGCCGATGATTAAACTGACCAGCACCATGGCCGAACAGGGCAAACCCGTGGCGGCCATTTGTCACGGTCCGTGGATGCTCTGCTCGACGCAGGCGCTCAAGGGCCGCAAGGCGACCTGCTTCTTCGCCATCAAGGACGACGTCATCAACGCCGGCGGCAAGTACGTCGATGCCGAGGTGGTCCGCGACGGCAACATCATCACCAGCCGCAAGCCCGACGACCTGCCGGCCTTCATGCAGACGATCATCCAGGCGGTGAAGGAAGCCAGGCCCGCAATGGCCGCTCGCTAGAGCAGTTCGCGGATGGGTGTAGCACCGGGCGCCACGGTCCGCACAGCGGACCCTACAGTAGTTTCGTAGGGTCCGCTGTGCGGACCGCTACAGCCGGTCGCAAAATGCTCTAACCCTCGCCGCTGGCGGTTTAGCACGGAACGTAGCATGGAACCTGTGCAGCTCAAGCTCTACGGCCTGTTCAAGCACACGAAGGCGAGCTATTTGAAACAACAGCTCGTCTCCGTGCTGCTGGCGCTGTCGTTGCTGCCGGTCTGGCTGCTGGCGCCGTCGTTCGAGCGCCTTGGCCACACCGGCAGCGCGACGAAGAACCGTTTCGGCGACCTGGTGCCGCCGCACGAAGTCGAGGTCCAGCGCTCACCCACCGGCGGCCTGTCGCCGGAAGTCGTGCGCATGATCGGCTTGATCCACCGGATTCCCTGGATCGTGGCAGCGTTGCTGCTCGCCATCGCCGTGGAGACGGGCGTCGTGCTGTGGTTGTTCGCGAAGAAAGCAGCGGCACAACCGGCGACGGTACAGCCGGAAGCCGCTGAAAGTTCGTAGAGCCTTCCGCAAAGCCCCTCGCCCCTTGCGGGAGAGGGGTTGGGGGTGAGGGGCG
>JAEUIF010000311.1 GCA_016795185.1 Planctomycetia bacterium
CGTTGCCTGGCTGGCGCTGCTGCCGGGCGCGGGCGGCGAGGTCGCCGTGCCCGGCCTGGTCCACGCCATTCGCACCCAGGAACCGTGGTCGAAGGTCGTACAGCGCGACCTGGCCCAGACCGCCGAGATCCGCGTCGAGATCGTGCCTTCGCTCGAAGAAGCGCAATCCCTGGTACAAACCGGCAAGCGGTCGGCCGTGCTGGTCTTCGGCCCGCGCTTCAGCGAACGGGTGTCTCTGTGCTCGTTCCTCTCGGATGGCATCAATCCGTTCTACCGCGATGGTGTGCAATTGCGCGTGCTCGATGCTCACTTGCTGGTAGACCCGACGCAGCTGGCCGCCGCCAAGATCATCGAACAGGTGGCGCAAGTCACCATGTTCCGCGTGGTATTGCCCTGGATGATCGGCCTGGCCTTCGAGCGGCTGAGCGAGGAACACTTCATCAACATGCTCTGCAACCAGGTTTACCTGCCGGTGCCCAACGAGTTCCGCTTCCTGTTCGCCATGCGCAAGGAGAAACTCGACGCGGAAGGCAAAGCGTCGCTCGACGCCCTGCTGCGCGTGGCCGCCAACCGCAATCCCGTGCTGATCTCCGACTACAAGCAGCGCGTCGGCCGTGGCGTGCAGACCTCGCTGCAAACGCAATTCGAGAAGTACAACCTGACCGGCAAGACCTGGGCGGCGCTGACTCGTTCCGATCCGCACGAGGGCAAGGGCGCGGAAGTGAAGGAGTACATCAACGAAAGCGGCTTTGGGCCGCTGCGGCGCGGGGCGGTGCTGTATCAAACCCTGGTGCCGTCCTACACCGTGATGTTCGCCTTCTTCCTGGTGCTGACGGTCGGCTGGCTGTTCGTTTCCGAGCGCCGTCAGGGCACGCTGAAGCGTTTGAAATTGGCTCCCATCTCGCGCTGGGAAATCCTACTGGGGAAGCTGGTGCCCTGTTTCGGGCTATCGCTGGCGCAGGGTTTTATCCTGCTCGGCGCGGGCAAGCTGGTTTTCGGCATGAGCTGGGGACCACAGCCGGCGTGGGTGCTGCCGGTCGTCTTCACGACCTCGCTGGCGGCGATGGGCCTGGCGCTGCTGGTCGCCGCCGTGGCGCGAACCGAAACGCAGGTGGCCATCTACGGCACGCTGCTGGTCCTGATGCTCGCGGGCATTTCGGGCTGCCTGATGCCCCGCGCCCTGATGCCGGAAGAAATCAAGCAACTCAGTCTACTGACGCCGCACGCCTGGGCGCTCGACGCCTATGCGCAGCTGCTGTTGAATCCGACGCCGAACTATCAGATGGTGGCGCAGAGTTGCGGTGTGCTGGCGGGTTTCGGACTAGGCTTTATCGGCCTGGCGGGGTTGTGTCTGAACCTGGAGTGATGCTGCGATTCGCGACGCTGCGGAGAAGCGTTGACCGATTCAACGCTTCTCCGATGCGTCGCGAACCAACAACCTCGATGCCTCACGCCCGAAACGGCGGCAACCCGCTCAGCCGCAAGATATACACGGTGCCGTTGCTGTTGGCGGTCGCCAGGTGCTTGCCGTCGGCGGCAGCGGCCAGGCCGCTGACCGCGCCGGGCAGTTGCCAGTCCCAGAGCGTGTCGCCGCTCTGCGTGTCCCAGAGGACGATGAGTCCGTCCTCGCCAGAGGAAGCCAGCGACTTGCCGTCGGGGAGGTAGACCAGCGAACGCACCGCGCCGCGGTGCCGATGCACGGTCATCGATTCCTTGGGATTCACGCCGGTCAAGTCCCAGAAGCGAATCGAGCCGTCCTGCACGCCGGTCGCCAGCGTCTTGCCGTCCGGCGAGAACTCCACCGCCCAGACGCGATCCGCGTAGCCGCGCAGAATCGACTTTTCTTCCGGCGTGGACCGGCTGGCCAGGTCCCAGATGCGTGCCGTGTTGTCCCAGCCGGCGGAGGCCAGCAGCTTGCCGTCCGGCGAAAAGGCTACCGACCAGACCCACTTGCTATGGCCGCGCAGCGTTGCCTTTTCCTTCGGCTGCGGTTGCGACAGGTCCCAGAGGCGAATGGCCGCATCGCCGCTGCCGCACGCCAGGGTCTTGCTGTCCGGCGAAAAAGCTACCGCATTCAGAAACTGCGACGGCAACTGAGCGCATTCCTTCGGCTCCGGGCCGGACAGGTCCCAGAGCCAGATGGCTTCGTCGCCGCTGCCCGAGGCCAGCGTCTTGCCGTCGGGCGAAAGCGCCACCGACAGCACGCCGCTCTGGTGGCCGCGCAGCACGGCCTTCTCGCGCGGCACGGGCGGCGACAAATCCCAGAGGCGCACGGTGGTGTCGCGGCTGCCGGACGCCAGGGTGCGCGCGTCGCGACTGAAGGCCACCGACCAGACGCTGCTGGTATGGCCGCGCAACGGGTTCTTTTCACGCAGTTCGGCGGCGTCCAGTTGCCAGAGCCGCACGGTGGTATCGCGGCTGCCGGAAACCAGTGACTTGCCGTCCGGACTGCACGCGACTGCCATCACTTCGCTGGTATGCCCTTCCAGTGCCGCGACCGCTTTGGGTTCGCTGCCGGAGCAGTCCCAGATGCCGATGCTCTCATCGCCGCTGCCGGAGTACAGCCGCTTGCCGTCCGGGCTGAAGGCCAGCGCATTGACATCGCCCGTATGGCCTTCGAGCAGATGCATGCCACGCGCGGCCCGACCGCTCACGTCCCAGAGCCAGATGGTCTGATCGTAGCTGCCCGAGGCCAGCGTCTTGCCGGCCGGCGCGAACGCCAGCGACAGCACCGGGCCGACGTGCTCCTTGACCTGCGCCCAGAGCTTCGGCTCGCCGCCGCCGAGGTCCCAGATGTTGATCGAACCATCGGCGTTGCCCGAGGCGAGCATCTTGCCGTCTGGGGAAAAGGCCAGGGTGTAGACCGCCACGCCCTGCATCTCGATGAACGCCCCGGCCACCACGTCGCCGCCCACCAGGCTCCAGAGCCGCACGGTTCGGTCGGGGCCGCTGGAAGCCAGCGTGCGCCCGTCCTGGCTGAAGGCCACCGCCTGGACGTCGCTGGTATGGCCAGTGATCAACGGACCCGCCGTCGGTTCCTCACCGCCCAGGTTCCAGAGGCGGACGCTCTTGTCGGCGCTGCCGGACGCCAGGGTCAGCCCGTCGGCGCTGAACGCCAGGGACAGCACCGGCCGCGTATGGCCGTAGAGCACGGCCCATTCTTGGAGGCTGTCGGCTTCCCAGAGGCGGATGAAGTGGTCGTCGCCGCCGCTGGCGACCAGCTTGCCGTCGCCCCGAAAGGCCACGCTGCGCA
>JAEUIF010000345.1 GCA_016795185.1 Planctomycetia bacterium
CCCTGCAACTGAAGGACGTTTCCTGGCCGCGCGGCGGGTCGCGGGTGCTCTTCCAGTTCAGCCTGGGCGAACTGTCGGCGAGTGATTTCTTCTACTACTTCTCGGACTTCCACGATCCGCTGCGGAAGGCCGCCACGAAGTAGGGAATGCCAGTCGGATTGAACGACCGGGTCCGCCAATTTGCCCGCGTGGCGAAGTGGCGGAGTGGCGGACCCAGACCTTTACGTCTCCTGTAGCGGTGTTGCCGCCCGTAGCGGCGCTGCACGCCCTCACCTGTCAAATTGGCGCTACGCGCCGAAATCAGCCCCGGCTATAATTCACTCCTTGCCCGTGCCGAAGCCGGCATTCCTCCTGCCACCGTGACTTCTCTGCCGAGGATGCTCCCGATGTACCGGCGTCTGGTTCTCTGCTCACTGGCGGCGGTCGCGCTGCCGTTCCTGTTCGTGCTGGCCGACACCGCTCCTGCCAACAGCAAAGTTTCACCGACCGGCAAGCTCCAGTACGGCCGCGACATTCAGCCGATCCTGTCGGCCCACTGCTTCACCTGTCATGGACCGGACGAGAAGACCCGCAAGGGCGGCCTGCGCCTGGACATCGCCGAGGAAGCCGTCAAGGAACTCGACAGCGGGATGCGCGCCATCGTGCCGGGCAAGCCGGGCGAGAGCGAACTGGTCAAACGCATTCATGCGACCAACCGCGAACAGATGCCGCCCGCCAAGAGTCTATTGCAGCTCAAGCCAGCAGAGAAGCAGATGCTCGAACGCTGGATCGCGGAAGGTGCGGTCTATCAACGGCACTGGGCCTTCGTGCCACCGAAACGGCCAACGCTGCCTGAGAACCTGAAAGATGCTGCCTGGACGAAGAATGCCATCGACCGCTTCGTGCTGGCGCGACTGGAGCGCGAGGGGCTGAAGCCATCGAGCGAAGCCGACCGCTACACACTGGCCCGCCGGGTAGCCATTGACCTGATTGGCCTGCCGCCGAGCCCGGCACTGGTCGAGAAGTTCATCAACGACCAGCAGCCCAACGCTTACGAACGGTACGTCGACAGCCTGCTGGAACTACCGGCCTACGGCGAACGCTGGGCCGCGGTCTGGCTCGACCTGGCCCGCTATGCGGACTCCAACGGCTACGCCAACGACAACCCGCGCGTCATCTGGCGCTTCCGCGACTGGACCATCGAAGCGATCAATGCCAACCTGCCCTACGATCGCTTCACCATCGAGCAACTGGCCGGCGACCTGCTGCCGAATCCCACGAAGCAGCAAATCCTGGCCACGGCGTTTCACCGCAACACGCTGAGCAATGACGAAGGCGGCACCAACGACGAGGAGTTCCGCGTCGCCGCCGTGGTGGACCGGGTGAATACCACCATGCAGGTCTGGATGGGCCTGTCGATGGCCTGCGCCCAGTGCCATGACCACAAGTACGACCCGCTCAGCCAGGAAGAATACTTCAAGCTGTTCGCCATCTTCAACCAGACCGAGGACGCCGACCGGGGCGACAACAGCCCATTGCTGACGGAACTAACCGCCGAAGACGAGCAGCGGATCGCGAAGCTGAAGGAAGAGATTGCCCAGCTGGAGAAGGTCGTCGCCGAGCAGAAGCAGACCGCCGCTGGCAATGATCCGATCCTGCCGAAGCGGGAAGGCGCGCTGCCGACCCGCTTTGTGCGGGTCGAGTTGCTGGGCAAGGGGGCGTACCTGCACCTCGCGGAAGTGCAAGTGTTCGTGGGCGAGGAGAACGTCGCCCGCCACGGTAAGGCGAAGCAGGTCAGCACCGCTTACGACGGTCCGGCCCGCCTGGCCAACGACGGCGATACCAACGGCGACTACAACGGCAAGTCGGTCTCGCATACGGACGCGGCCGACAATCCCTGGTGGGAAGTCGATCTCGGCAAGGCGCAGACCATCGACAAGATCATCATCTGGAACCGCACGGACGGCGGCACCGGCGCACGCCTGAACAACTGGCGCGTGATTGCCCTGGACGACGACCGCAAGCCGGTGTGGGTGAAATCCTACGCGCAACCGCCGAACCCAAGCACGTCCGCCGCGTTGCCGAAGACGGCGGCTGCTCTCGATGCCGCCGCCAAGGCCGAACTGGTCAAGTACCTCAAGGGCGACACCGCCGCCAAGGCGACGCCCGAGCAGAAGAAGCTGGACGATGCCAAGAAGCAACTGGCGGCCATCAAGGGCGTCGGTACCCCGATCATGAAGGAATTGTCCGAGAAGCAGCGGCGGAAGACCAACATCCTGCTGCGCGGCAACTTCCTGGACAAAGGCAAGGAAGTAACGCCCGGCGTGCCCGCCGTGCTGGCGGCCCAGCCGAACGCCGTGACCAACCGCCTGGAACTGGCGCACTGGCTGATGAGCAAGGACAACCCGTTGACGGCCCGTGTCACGGTCAACCGCTACTGGGAGCAGATCTTCGGCCAGGGTCTGGTCGAGACGCCCGAAGACTGGGGCATCCGCGGCAAGCTGCCCATGCACCCGGAGTTGCTCGACTGGCTGGCGGTGGAATTCATGTCCCCCTCACCCCAACCCTCTCCCGCCGGGGGAGAGGGCGGTATGGGTTGGGACGTGAAGAAGTTGCTGAAGC
>JAEUIF010000395.1 GCA_016795185.1 Planctomycetia bacterium
TCGACCTGTACGGTCCCAGCGGGTTCGCCACCCAATGTTTGCTCGCCCGACGGCTGGTGCAGGCCGGCGTGTCGTTTGTCGAGGTCAACTGGGGCGGCTGGGACCATCACGGCGGGGCCGGCGAGCCGGTCAAGAAGCGCAGCCCCGAACTGGACCAGGGGATGGCGGCCCTGATCCAGGACCTGAAACAGCAAGGCATGCTCGATACCACCCTGGTGGTCTGGATGGGCGAGTTTGGACGCGGTCCGAAACCGGGACTGGGCGGCGGCAACAATGGCGGCATTGGTTCCGGCCACTTTGCCGGCGGCTGGAGCACTGTCCTGGCCGGCGCGGGCCTCAAAGGCGGGCAAGTCGTCGGCCGCATGAACGCGGACTGCACCGAGATCACCGATCGCCCGGTGAGTGCCGCTGATTTCTTCGCCACCATCGCTCAGGCACTCGGCATCGACCATACGAAGGTCCTGGCCGAGCCACGCAGCCGGCCTCACTATGTCAGCGCGTTTGGCAGTCAGCCGCTCAAGGAACTGTTTTGAACGCGGCTGGTCTTCACCGAGTTAAAGCTCTCGCGGGGAGTAATATCATGCGCATGTTTGTTGCCCTGGTCAGTATGGCGGCGCTGACCGGCGTTGCCGTCGCCGGCCACACCCGGCCGGGCTACGTTGATGGCTGCCAGTCGGCCGACGGGCGGTTTGTCGTCACCGCCGACTCGATGAAGCAGCCCGACGGCAAGGACGGCTGGAAATACACCTGGAAGGATACCAAAACGGGCCAGACACATAGCGGCTGGCTGGTGGGCATTCCGTATGGCCTGGAGCATTTCCGTGTGGCCTACACGCACATCTTCGTGCCGCCCGGCGGCGAGACCTTCGCCGTCTGGCAGACCGCCAGCTGGGCGCCGTGCGACCGCAAGCCGCCAGGGTCGGGCGACAAGACTTTGAACAAGAATCCCAGCGACGAGTTCAAGAACTACGCCGGTTTCGCGGACCGCCTGGTGATCTACAAGAAGACCGGCGAGGTGGTGAAGCGCGTCGCCATGAAGGACATCCTCAAGCCCAACGAGTGGATTTACGTCAACTGGGTCCAGGGCAACCTGTACTGGTTGACCGAGTATCCGGACGTCGTGAACCAGGGCGGCGAACCGCCCCGCTGCGGGTATCGCTATTACCGTGTCGCGCCCGATTACTCTGTCCTGGAGTTTACCGTCGGCCCCAATGCGGACGCCCGGCACAAAGTGGCCGGCGAAGGGCCCGAGGTGGTCAACTACCGCCGGCCGGTCTGGGTGTCGCTGACCGATGGAACGTTCCTCGACAAGAAGCCGACCGAAACGGCGAAGGTGCCCGTGCGTCCTTTCGTCGGTGGCCTGGTCAAGCGCGGCGAGGCGATGAAAAGCTATGTGCCCAGCCTCGACCCGGTGCGTTCGGCCGGCAAGGTCAGCGAACCCGCCGGGCAGTGACGCTAGGCCGGCTCGAAAAATCGTGACAAAACTGAATGCATTGTTGCCTATTATGAATGTATTCGGTTTAATGGCTTCGGAGTTGGTGTGAACGGGGGAGAGGACTGGTTGCCGCAACGGCCCGCAGGGTGCCGCGCAACGCGAGTCTTGCCCCCTGTTTGCGCCGCGCTGGCCTATGGAGACGGGGCGACCCGCCTGGCGACCAATCATGATCCCGCGACGATCCTCTGGCGTCCTGGCTGCCGTGCTGGTTGCCGCCACCGTTCCAGCGGTGCGTGCTGCCGACGAGGAACACGCCAGGTTGTTCAAACCTTTTCTGACGGCCCACTGCGTTCGGTGCCACGGTCCCGAGAAGCAATCCGGGGATTTCCGGGTGGACGACCTGACCGGCGACCCGGCCAAGGATGCCGACCGCTTGCTGGCCATTCGCGAACAAATTCGCGCCGGCCTGATGCCGCCGGGCCGGGAGACTCGCCCCGACCCGGCGGACGTGCGGGCCATCATCGCCTGGACCACGGTGCGCACCGGCGGCCTGGCTGGTCGGCAGCCCGGCCAGGGCAACCTCATTCCGCACGAACTGCTGTTCGGCAAACCCGCACCAACGGCCGCAGCGACTCCGGGCCGGCTCTGGCGGCTCAGTCCGGACGGCTACCTGGGCTTCCTCAGTGACCTGGGCAAGAACAAGGCGTTGCCCGGCATCGTGCAGCCGTTTACGTTGGAGCCGGAGCGCGGCATCAAGGACTTCGCCGGCCTTTACACCATCGACGAGCCGAGCACCGAAATCCTGCTGCGTAACGCCGAACTGATCGTCGAGGGGCAGACAGCCCGTCAGAATGGCGTCCGCGAGTTCGTGGTGTTGATGGACCCGGCCAGCCCGCCGACCCGCGCGCAGCTCGAAGCGGCTGTTGCGCAGCAGTTCAAGATGGCCCTGGGCCGCACGCCGGGAGCCGACGACGTGACGCGGTTTCTTGGCCTGTACGAGCGCTGCTTGAAAGTCAGCGACAGCCCCGGCGCGGTCAAGACCATGCTGCAAGCGGTGCTGCTCCGCACCGATGCCATGTTTCGCAGCGAACTGGGCAAGGGCACGGATGCTGGCGGCCGGCGGCTGCTCGCCCCGGACGAGCTGGCCGCCGCGCTCAGCCTGGCGCTGGGGGACCGCCGCGAAGCGGGGATCATGCTGGCGGCACAAAAGGGCGAACTGGCCACCCGCGAACAGGCAGCGGTCCACGTCCGCCGGCTGCTCGACGACCCGAAGTTCGACAAGACGCGGATCCTCAAGTTCTTCCGCGAGTACTTCGACTACGCCAACGCGCTGACCGTCTTCAAGGACAAGCCGAAGACCTTCGTGCATGAGCCGCGTCAGCTGGTCGCCGACACCGACCGACTGGTGCTGCACATTGTCGCCGCCGACAAGGACGTCTTTCGCCAGCTGCTGACGACGGAGGTGTCCTTCGTCAACTACGCCGTGGGCAAGAACAAGCAGACCAATCAGGATGAGGGCAAGCCGGGCGTCGTCCTCAACCCGAACAACAACAAAGGGCAGCAGGGGATTGAGGAGACTTACGGCCTGGACCGCTGGCCCGCTGAGCAGCCAGCGAAGCTCCCCGACAATTCCCGCCTCGGCATCTTGATGCAGCCGAGCTGGCTGGTGGCTTACAGCACCAACTTCGACAACGACCCGGTCCGCCGCGGCCGGTGGGTTCGCGACCGCTTGCTCGGCGGCAGCGTGCCCGAACTGCCCATCGGCGTGGCCGCCCAGGTGCCCAACGATCCGCACCGGACCTTCCGCGAACGGTTGACCGTCACCCGCGACGCCCGCTGCTGGAAGTGCCACAGCAAGATGGATGAGCTGGGCCTGCCGTTCGAGCAGTTCGACCATTTCGGCCGCTTTCGCACCACCGAGACGGTCCTCGACCTCGAAGCCACCGAGAAGAACGTGGACAAGAAGGGAAAGTCACTCGGCCCGGTGACGCGCGAGGCGGTGCTGAACACCGCCGGGACCATTGCCGACAGCGGCGACGCGAAGCTCGACGGGCCGGTCAAGGACCCGCGCGCCATGATCCGCAAGCTGGCCGACTCGGAGCGCTGTCGGCAGGTGTTCGTCCGCCACGCCTTTCGCTTCTACCTCGGCCGGAACGAAACGCTGGCCGACGCGAAAACCTTGCAGGACGCCGACCGCGCCTATGTCGAGAGCGGCGGCAGCTTCAAGGCGTTGCTCGTTTCCCTGCTGACCTCGGATGCGTTCCTGTATCGTTCGGTCCCTGTCGCCAGCACGACAACCACCCCGGGAGGTTCCCGATGAACGTTGCCCTGACGCGCCGTGACATCCTCAAGAACGTCGCTTTCGGCGCTGGCGCCAGTTTCTTCACGCCGCTCCTCGGCCAACTCGCCGCGCACGCGGCCGGGCAGGCGCCGCGCCAGCGCGTGGTCTTCGTGGTACAGAGCAACGGCATGAGCCCCCGGCACCTGATGCCGTCCGGCGTGGAACGGCCCAAGAGCGGCAAGATGTCCAACGACCGGCTGGAAGAGGTCACCCTCAAGGATCGCGAACTGCATGCCGCCCTGGAGCCGTTGACTCCCTTCAAGGACCGCCTGGCCCTGGTGCAAGGGCTGTCGGGCCGGATCGCGCTGAGCGACCACTCGGCCAACCTGGGCGCGCTGGGCTGCTACCCGGCCAACAAGGGGGCGCTCGCGCAGACCATCGACGTGGCCCTCGGCGAGGCCAACCCCGGCATCATCCCTCACGTCGGCCTGGGCATCCTGGAGCGGCCCGAGCAGACGCTGAACTATCAGATTTCCGCCGCTGGTCCCGGCAAGGTCGCGCCGATCCAGTGTTCCCCGGAGCTGGCGTTCAAGAGCCTGTTCGGCAGCGTCACCGGCGGTGCCAGCCGGCAGGCGTTCGACCGCCGCACCAACCTGCTCGACTTCATGGCCGAGGACGTCAAGCGCGCCCAGGCGGCCGTGGCGGGCGAGGAAAAGCAAAAGCTCGATTCGTACCTCGAAGCGTTCGAGGCCCTGCGCGACCGTCAGGCCAAGATCGACGCCATTCAAAACGACCTGCGCAAGAACGCGCCGAAGCTCGATGACAAGTTCAAGAAGCCGACGGAGTGCAACCGGCTGGAAGCGCAGTTCGAGATCGCCGCGGCGGCGCTGATCACGGGCCTGACGAACGTGGTGACGTTGTCTTCGGGCGGCGGTGGCCAGCAGTACATCGCCTTCCCCGAACTGGGCATCCCGGTGGGTGGCCACCACTACGGCCACGGCGGCGGTGTGCCCGGCAAGACCTACGAGGACTGTTTCGTGACCGTCCGGCAGTTTCACTGCAAAATGATCGCGAAGCTGGCGCAAACGCTGGCGACCGTCAAGGAAGGCGACGGCACGCTGCTGGACAACACCCTGATCGTCTACCTGAGCGATTCCGGCGACGGCCATCACCCGCAGCTGCACGAATGGCCCGTGGTGCTGCTCGGCAACCTGGGCGGCAAGCTCAAGACCGCCGGCCGTTACTTGCAGTTCCCGGCCTACGGCAGCAAGAACCATCGGACGATGGCCAACTTCTACTGCACGTTGCTGCACGCCGTCGGCAAGCCGCGCGACAAGTTCGGCGTGAACGACCCCGGTCTGAAGGACCTCGATCAAACGGGCGTGGTGGCGGAATTGCTGGCGTGAGAGGTACGGCGAACACCGTTTGGGGCCACTTTCGCCGCCTCCTCCAAGCACCCATTTCAGGCAGCTGGTGAAGAAGCGGCAATTTAGCCTTGCATCCGGCTCGCACGGCGTTACAATCTGCATGCAGGTTTCGGTTTGTTAAATTCCGGAATTCTTTCGGAAAGGCTGTCTGTTTTTCACCCCTCCGGCACTTGGAGGGGAAGGGACCGGCCTCGCCCCGCGCGGTACGCAACCCAACCTCGAAGTCTCGCCCTGCCAAGCCCCTGAGCCTGCCCCCGGAAGGCAATCCCATGCACCCACCCACCTCTGCCCACACGCTGCTGGCTGCTCTGCTACTGTCCACGGCTACCGTTGGACTGCTGACCGCGCAAAGCGACCCGAAGGCCGCCCCGCCGACCCTCGAAGCCAGCATGGCCGCTTACAAGGGCCGGATCACGCCGATCCTGGTCAAACACTGCAACGGCTGCCACGGGTCCAAGGCGGTCAAGGGCGATCTGGACCTGGAACAACTCGAACCCGACATGAAGGCCAGCGCCAGCGCCGCCCGCTGGGTGGTGGTACTCGATAAACTCGTCATGGGCGAGATGCCGCCGCAGGGGAAGCCCCGTCTTTCGGACGAGGAGATCAAGGCGGTTTCCGCGTGGGTCCACGGCGAGATGAAGCGCGCCAACAAGCACCTGGCACGCCGCGAAGCGTACGCCAACGGCAACGTCGTGCCGCATCATCTGCTCTTTGACCCCAAACAAAACGCGCCGTTCGACGCCGCCGCCCGCCTGCGCCGGCTCAGTCCCGACATCTACGCCGGCTTCACCGCCGACCTGGCCAAGGGCGCGTCGGGCGTCGCCCAGCCGTTCTCTCCCGAGGGCAAGACGACCTTCAAGGACATGGGGGCTCCGAAAGTAGACGAGCCGATCACGGGCCTGTTGATTCGCAACGCCTTGGCCATCGTCACGCAGCAGACGAACCACAAGATGGAAGACGGAGTGGCCAAGGGTGTCGGCGGCACGCCAAAAGAATTCCTCCGGCTGCTCGACGAGAAGAACCCGGCCAGCGAGCCGGAGGTCGCTGCCGCCGTCAAGCTCCAGTTCGATCGCGTTCTCAAGCGCCAGCCGACCGAAGGGGAGTTGGCAAAGTTCGTCGCCCTGATGGACAAGAACATCAAGGACGCGGGCCGGGTGACGGGCGTCCGCTATACGCTGGCCGCGGTCTATCTGCTGCCCGAAGCCATCTTCCGTTATGAATTGGGTGCCGGAGAGGCTGACGCGCAGGGGCGTGTTCGCCTGGCTCCGCGTGAGATCGCTTACGCCCTCGCCTACGCCCTCACCGACCGCCGGCCCGACGCCTGGCTGCTGGCCGACGCTGACCAGGGCAAACTGAACGCCAAGGAGGGCGTCGAGCAGGCCGTCCGCAAGATGCTCGACGACCCGAAGTTGCCCAAGCCACGCATCATGCGCTTCTTCCGCGAATACTTCGGCTACGAGCAGGCTCGCGAAGTCTTCAAGGAAGATAAGGATAACCCCGAGCACGACGCCCGCGCGCTGGTGGAAGACACCGACAAGCTGGTCGAGTACATCCTCGACAAGGACAAGCAGGTCTTGCGCGAGTTGCTGACCACCAACAAGAGTTTCGTGGCCTACAAGACCGCAGCCGACACCAAGAAGAAGCGCGCCGCCGAGTTGGCCAAGTTCGAGGAGCAGAAGGCCAAGGAGCCGGAGAAGTTCAAGAACAAGCTGCCCCCACGGGTTGGCAGGAGTGTCTACACCGCTTACAACCTGACCGACTTCCCCGACCAGCAGCCTGTCGAACTGCCCGCCGAGCAACGCGCGGGCATCCTGACACAGCCGGCCTGGCTGGTGGCCTGGTCCCAGAGCACCGACAACCACGCCATTCACCGCGGCAAGTGGGTCCGCGAACGGCTGCTCGGCAACGTGGTGCCGGACATCCCGATCACCGTGGACGCCCAGCTGCCCCAGGCTCCCGAAAAGACGCTGCGTCAGCGCATGGCCGTCACGCAGGAAGAGTACTGCTGGAAGTGCCACCAGCTGATGAACCCGGTCGGCCTGCCCTTCGAGATTTACGACCACTTCGGCCGCTACCGCACCGAGGAGGTCGTGCTCGACCCGCAAGCCACCGAGAAGAACCGGGACGCCAAGGGCAAGGCGCTCGGCCCCGTCAACCGCGGGGTGCCGGTCAATGCGGCCGGCGCGATTGGACTGACGGGCGACTCCCGCATGGAGAGCGAGGTCAAGAATGCAGTGGAAATGCTGCACAAGCTGGCGGCGTCCGAACGGGTCGAACAGGTGTTCGTGCGGCATGCTTTCCGTTACTGGATGGGCCGCAATGAATCCCTGGGGGACGCGCCCAGCCTGCAAGCCGCTCACAAGTCGTATCGCGAAAACGACGGCAGCATGAAAGCATTGATCGTGGCGCTGCTCAGCAGTGATTCGTTCCTTTATCGTGTCCCCACGACCGAGAAAGCCAAATAGAACCTACCCCCGCCGGCCGCCGGGCGGCCGGCTTCCCGCTAACCCCACCGGAGATTGGTACATGTCGATGACTCGTCGCGACGCCCTCAAGGGTATGACGTTGAGCGCGGGCAGTCTCGTGCTGGCCCCCATTCTCGCCCGCCTCCAGGCGCAGGCCGCGGGAGCGGCGATCGCCGCGAAGCGTTTCGTCTTCGTCGTCGAAAGCAACGGCGTGCCGCCGGCGCACATCGTTCCTGCGGGCATCAAGCGCGAACCGCGCCAGCAGCAGGCGGGTGGCCCGTCCAGCCTGCTCGACGTGCCGCTGGCCGATAAGGACCTGCCGATGTCGCTGGAGCCGGTGGCCCCGTGGAAGGACCGCCTCACCATCGTGCAGGGTCTCTCCGGCCGAGTCTGTGGCGGTGGACATTCCAACAACTTCCAGGCGCTGGGTGCCTTCGGCGCGGGCCGCGGCAATGGCGGCGAGGGTTTGGGCATCGAGGGCGAGACCATCGACGGCGCGCTGGCTAAGACCGTCCCCGGCATCTTCCCGCACGTTGGCCTGGGCATCTCCAAGCGGCTGGACAACAGCATCGTTTACAATGTCTCGGCCTGGGACCGCAACAAGGGCCTGCCGACCATCGTCAAGCCCGACCTGGCGTATTCCACGCTCTTCGGCAGCGTGGCGAACGGTGCGGCGAAGCAGGAGTTCGCGGCGAAGAACAACCTGCTCGACTTCCTCAAGGACGATGTGAAACGCGCCGAGAGCCGGTTGGCCGGCGCGGAGCGCGAGCAACTTGGCGCCTACCTCGAAACCTTCGAGACTCTCCGCAACCGCCAGAGCCGCCTCAACGAGATCGAGCACACCCTGCGCGAGAAGGGGCCGGTTGCCAGCGACAAGTACACCAGCGCCGTGGAGACCGACCGGCTCGACGCCATGTTCGACATCGGCGCTGCCGCCCTGGTCTGCGGCCTGACCAACGTGCTGACCATCTCCTCGGCTGCCGGCGTCCGCGACTTCGACATTACCTTCAAGGGCCTAGGGCTGAACATCGACAAGCACTCGATCGGCCACGGCGGCAGCTACCAGGGCAAGACCTGGGCCGACCTGTACAACATCATCCGCCGTTACCACTTCGACCGCATCGCCGAACTGTGCCGCAAGCTGGAGAAGGTCAAGGAAGGCGACGGCACCATGCTCGACAACACCGTGATCGTCTACCTCAGCGACGGGGCGGAAAGCCATCACTCCCGCTGCTGGGAATGGCCGATGGTCGTACTCGGTAACCTGGGCGGCAAGCTCAAGACGGGCCGCTACGTCGATTATCCCGGCTACGGGCAGAAGGGCCACCGGACGACGGCGAACATGTACGTCACGCTCTTGCAGCTGGCTGGGTCTACCCGCGAGTCTTTCGGCATGGCCGACCCCGGCCTCAAGGACCTCGACCAGCACGGGCCTCTGGCGGAACTGCTGGCGTAAGCAGACGGAATGTGTGCCCGAAGGGCCAGCAATGATTAGCCCGGCGCGCCGGCGAGGGTCAATTTCCCTGGCTGGCGCGCCGGGCTAATTCGTTGTTTGCCGGAGTAGCGCCAATGGCCTCGCGACCTATCCATCGGTTCTTGCACACAAGGTTCTTGAAGCTGCACACATGGCTGCCCTATAATGAACGTTCAAGTTCCCTCTTGCCACATTCATCTACTTGGACGTTGCCAGGCATGAACCCGACCCTCACCCTGCACGACACCGACGAAGCCGCGCGGCTTTCCGACAGTGTGTACCAGTCGCTGCTCGAAGCCATCATCGCCGGGCAGCTCACGCCCGGCACGATCGTCAGCGAGGTGTCGCTGGCGCAGCAGCTGAAAGTAAGCCGGACCCCCGTGCACGATGCGTTGCGCCAGCTGGCCAAGGACGGGCTGGTCAAGCAGCAGGCGAACCGCCGGGCGGTCATTGCCACGTTTTCGCGCGAAGACCTGCGCGACATTTTCGACATGCGCAAGTTGCTGGAAGGCGAGGCCGCCCGTCTGGCTGCCACGCGGATCGACCGGCCGACCCTGGCCCGACTGCGCGCCGCGGCCGACGCGCTGGGCAAGGGCCAGAAGCGGCCCGACTGGCTGGAGCGCTGGGCGGACTTCGACGAGGACTTTCACGCCAGCATCGCTCAGGCCGCCGGCAGCCCCCGGCTGTACCAGGACATCGTCCGCTACCGGTTACTGCACCGGGCTTTCAACACGCTGACGACCACGGTGGAGGTCTTGCAGCAGGCCCTGGACGAGCACAGCCGCATTCTGGCGGCGCTGGAGAAACGGGACGCCAAAGAGGCGGCCCGCGAGATGGTGACGCACATCCAGGAATGGCAGACCTATTTCGTCAACCACTTCCCCGGTTGAGTGTGGCAGACGGCGGTTCGGCCAGGAAGGCAGCGGCTTCGCAGAAAGAAACTCATTTTGTGGAATCTTGCATGCATTTCTTGCGTCTCAACTATCAGTCCGGTCCAGAGGCTGCGAACCGTTTCCGCCGATCCTGGGAGCAGGCACCCCCCCGACTCTCATCTCCCGCGGTTGTGGCAGGCCAAGGGCGATAGGCGGCAGCGGTTCGCGTCTCTTGGACCTGGCCTTCCCTTCCCACGGCAATTCCTACGATTCGCGACCCGCTGCTCGCGAGCAGACCATCCGAGAGTGTCGTGCAAGACTCCGCATCACCGACGGCCAGGCGCTGCTCCCTCTGTACTTCCGAAATTCCACGGTAGCTGGAAGTGTTCGGGCGCTCCCACCTCTCGGTGGGCCTTCATGAAACTTCGTCAATACGGAATCAGTGACGTTGACCGGTAGGCCAAGCCAGAACCGCTTCACCGTCAGCGACTGGTTCGCGACGGCGACGCTTGCCGGCCGCGGCGGGGTCGACACGGTCGTCAGCGCCAACGACGCCAACTTCACGCTGACGAACACGAAGCTGACGCGCTCGACCGGCGGCAGCTTCGTGCTGTTGCTCGCATGCGACCGGTATTCTCATGGAATCACGCCCCGGCCCGTAGCGGAACGTTGTCGCAACTTGCCCACGCATAATGCTTTAACGTTATCGCTGGCCATTGTCGGGCGAAATCCTGTCTGTTCTGCCCGGAAACCGTACCTGGTTACGAAGACTTATGGATGACGGCACCCCCATCAAGGAACTGCTGCGCTACCAGGGGGAGTTCCTCGCCTACCTCATGGCCATCACGCGCGACTATAGCGCGGCCGAAGAGGTCTTCCAGAACGCCGCTGTCGTCATCATCGAGGGAGCCACGGCCGGCGAGCCGATCCGGAACTTCCGTGCCTGGGCCAAGGAGATCGTCCGCCGCCAGGCTCTGTACTACCTCCGCAAGCAGGGCCAGCAGGCCAAACACCGCCGGCCGCTGGACCTCGATCTCTTCGAGGCCATCTCCGACGCCTTCCTCGAAGAAGACGATGGGCCGGGCGTGGAAGTCCAGGCCTTGCGCCGGTGCCTGGATAAAGTGCCCGCGCCGCAGCGGCGGATGCTGGCCATGCGCTACGAAGGCCGGGCGTCGTTCGAGCAGATCGCCGAGACTGTGGGCACGACCGCCGGCGCCGTGCAGCGTGCCCTGAGCCGATTGCGCAAGGCGCTCCACGATTGCGTCCGCACCGCCCTGCGGACGGAGGAACGAGCATGACCCCGGAACGCTGGGAAGAGTTGCTGCAAGCTTGCCTCGACGGCACGCTAGACGAGGCTCAGGAGGGCGAATTCGCCCGGTGGCTGCGGGCATCTCCCGAGGCTCGGCGGCAGCTGCGGTCGTCCCTGCAAGTCGAAGGGGGCTTGCTCGCCTTGGCGCGCGCGCGGTGTCTGGCGGGGGAGCCGCCCGCGTCGGACGATTCGCCGGACGATGCCAGCGAAGAGCGCTCTCGAATCGTGCCGATGCGCGGGACGAATGGCAATAGCCATGCTGCCTTCGATGGCTGGCGTCGGCTGGCCTGGGGCCTGGTCGCCCTGGCGGCGACCGTGCTGCTGGCGGCCGGCTGGGGCTGGTTCCGCGCGCCCAGTCCGGTGGACCCGGCCGTCGTCGCCCATGTTCTCGAGGTTGAAGGTACACTGGAAATCGTCACCCCCTCCGGTGAGGTCCGCCAGGCCCAACCGGGGTATTCCCTGCGCGCGGGCGATACCCTGCGCACCGGGGACGGCGATAGCTACGCGGTCGTGGAAGATGGGCAGAAGCGCCGGCTGGAACTGAGCTCCGAGACCATCGTCCGGCTCGCCGATCCGGGCAGCCACGGCGTGCAACTCACCCAGGGCGTGCTGCGCGGCAGCACGACCGCCCCGGCCCCGGAGCCGTTCGTCGTCGGCATCAAGGACGCCGAGGTTCGCGTGCAGGGAGACCGCTTCGTGCTGTCCTCGTCGGCTGCCGAGAGTGTCCGCGTCGATGTTGAGGAGGGCAAGGCCCAGGTCGTCCGGCCCGGTGAACCGAAGGGGATTGAGGTTGAGTCGGGCGGCTCGATCCTCATCCGCTCCGAAGCGGGCGACACGATCCTGGAGCGCGTACCGTATGTGACCGAACCGCGGCGCGTGCTGGGCTTTCCGGGCGCCTGGGCGGTGTGGTTTGCCGACGGCGGCGATATCCTGGCTGCCTCCTGCCGCGAGTTGCAGCGCTTCGGGCCAAACGGCGAAGTGCAAAAGACGCCGATCTCGACCAACAAGACCGACGGCCGGCTGGCCGCGTTTACCCGCGACGGCCGGACCCTGCTCGCCTTCCACGGCCCGCGGCCCGACGATCGGTTCTTTCTCTGGGACGTGACTGGCCGCAAGCTGCTCCGCACCATCGACGCCCGCGTCGCCGAACGGCAGTTTTACGCGCTGGCCCCCGATGCGAGCTGGCTGGCCACCGTCGACAAGGACGCCTCGAAATTCGTGCTGCACCTCTGGGACGCGGCCACCGGCGCGGAGCGGACCTGCGTCACGGTCCCGGCGGAAGCGCACATCGACTGCCTGACCGCCGCCCCTTCGTGCCAGGAACTGGCAGCCGGGCTGGTGAACCTCGGCCGCAAGGAGCACAACTCCATTCGCTTGCTCGATCCCGTCACGGGCGAGACGCGCGGCAGCCTGCCGACGCGCGCCTACCCGCTGACGGTCATGCAATACTCGCCGGACGGCCGCTATCTGGCGGCCGGGATCACCGGCCAGGTCCAGCTCTGGGACGTGGCCAGACGCGAACTGGTCCGCACGATCCGCGGTTTCGAGCGCGTGCTGTTGTCGCTGGCTTTCTCGCCGGATGGCACGCTGCTGGCCGGCGGCACGCAGGACGGCCAGGTGTGGCTCTGGGACGTGGCCACCGGCGAAGAGGTCCAGGTCATTCAGGCTGGCGCCAGCGGCGTGCGCGTGCTGGCGTTCGCCCCGGACGGCCGGTCGCTCATCACCGGCGGCATCAAGCGCCAGCCCTTGATGCAATGGGACGTGCCCCGGCGGTCCCAGGGATAATGTCTGAATGTTTTATTGACATTTTTGCATGCAGTTAATAGAATCGCCTGGCCGCCTGGATTCGACGACTTCCCCTGGCCTGTCGGGGAGTCTCCGCCCGCCGCGCTCGTCCCCCCACCTGGCTTGACCACCGCACGCGATGGGGATCACCGATGACTTCCGCAGCCCGCTGTCTGGCACTCGCACTCGCGCTGACGGCGACCCCGGCGCTGGCCGACGATGCGGCCCCTTCGTTCGCCAAGGACATTCAACCCTTCCTCAAGCAGCACTGCCTGAGTTGCCACGGCCCGGATAAGCAAGCGTTCGGCATGCGCTTCGATCACCTCGAACGCTACCGTGGCCAGGATGGGCCACTGTGGACGAAGGTCTATGAAGCTCTGGCGGCGGGCAGCATGCCGCCGAAGGCCCGGCCACAGCCTGCCGACGCCGAACGCCGGCGCGTTCAAGCGTGGATCGAGACGGAGCAGCGGGCCGGCGGCGGCGCGATCCGACGGTTGAACCGGCGCGAGTTCTCGGCGGCGCTCCAGGACGTGACCGGCCTGGCCGTCGACTACGCGCATGCCTTGCCCGGCGACGGCCGCCTGGGCGGCTTCGATACCGGGGCCGACGCGCTGCAAGATGCCGCCGACTCGGTCGAGCAGGCAATGAAGATCACGCGCCGCGCCGTGGACGCCCTCCGCTTCCTCGATCCCGCGCCGGGCAAGCCGCTGACGCTCAACCTGAGAGATGCCGCCGACCCGCGCAAGGCGCTGGACGCCTGGAAGGCCGAGGGCGTCGTCGTCAGGGCGCGTGGCTTTCCCCAGCCCGGCCAGGGGCTGCTCCTGGAGCCGCGCTGGGTCGGCGAACGCGACGCGCTGACGTTCAACCTACCGGCGGTCACCGCGGCGCGCGGCGTGCTGCGGGTCAAGCTGGTCGTCTCCGCTTACAAGCCCTTGCCGAAGCTGCCCAACCCGCATCTGTGGGTGGACCTGGGCGGCAAGGACATCGATTTCCGCGAGATCACCGGCACCCTGGACAAGCCGGAGGAACTCGTTTACGAGGTGCAGCTGGACGACTTGGCCATCGGCGGTCGCGGGCTGAACATCAACCTCGTCAATCGCGTGGAGATTCCCTACGCGGTCGCGGGCTTCCCCAACGAGGATTTGACCAAGCCCGATGAGGTAATGATTCCCGGCGGCACTGGCTTGTTTCGACCGCAATTCGACCGGCAAAAGACGCCGCCCGCAAAGCAGCCCGCGCCGTTAATCCTCTTGCAGCGCGTCGAGATCGAGCCGGACTATGTCGCCGCCTGGCCGCCCGCCAGCTGGCAAGCCAATCTGGGTCGCCTGGGCGACAACCCGGAAAGCGCTCAGCAGTTGCTGCAACTGTGGATCGAGCGTGCCTGGCGCAGGCCGGTCGCCGACGCCGAGCAGGAGCGGTTCCGGGCGCTGTACCGCAAGCTGCGGGCGCAGGGCATGTCCTTCGATGAAGCGCTGCGGGCCGTCTTCCAGTCGGTCGTGCTGGCCGGGGGCTTCCGCTACCTGCCGTCGCCCGTCGATCCGCACGCGGTGATCGCTCCGCACGCGCTCGCCTCGCGGTTGAGCTTCATGCTCTGGGGCGCGCCGCCGGATGCCGAGCTGCGCCGGCTGGCCGCGGCGGGCAAGCTACGCGACTCCGCCGTGCTCGACGCGCAGGTGGATCGGCTCCTGGCTGACCCGCGCTGCGAACAGTTCTTCCGGCCGTTCGTACTGCAATGGCTGGAGATGGAACAGCCCATTACCATCGCGTCGTCCCACATCCGCAAGCAGGATTTTCGCTGGGCGCGCTATCTCAAGGAGTCGATGCGGCACGAGACCACCGGCTATGTCGCCCGCCTGTTCGTCGAGAACAGGCCGGCGCGGGAGTTGATCGCCAGCGACTGGACGCTGATGAACGATGCCCTGGCGCTGCACTACGGCTACGAGGACATCGATGGCGGCCGTCTGCGCCCGGTCGCGCTGCGCGCCAACGACCCGCGCGGCGGCGGCATCCTGGGCCACGCCGGGATTCAGTCCATGCTCACCTGGATGGGCGGCAACTGGGTCATCTACCGCGGCGCCTGGGCCATGCGCCACATTCTCGACGACCCGCCGCCGCCGCCGCCCCTGGAAGTGCCGGAACTGAACCCCTCGGAGGCGGCCAACCGGGGCAAGTCCTTCAAGGAGTTGCTCAAGCTCCACCAGGAAGACAGCAACTGCACCGTGTGTCACCGCAAGATGGATCCGCTGGGCTTCGCCTTCCAGAACTTCGACATCAGCGGTCGCTGGCGCGACGTGGAGCACGAGCATTACGCCATGAGCGACCTGGACGGCAAGATCGCCTGGACCGGCGTCGGCGCCACGCGCCCCGTCGATACCGTCGGCCGGCTGCCGCGCGGCGAGGAGTTCAAGACCTTCGCCGAGTGCAAACAGCTGATCGTCAAGCACTACCAGGCCGACGTGGTCCGCGGCCTCCTGAAGAACCTGGTGGTCTACGCCACCGGCCGGCTGCCCGACGTCCACGACCTGGCCGAGATGCGCGCCATCATGCAAGCCCACGAACCGAAGGGCTACCCCCTGCGCGACGTGCTCAAGGCCGTGCTGCGCTCGAAGGCGATTTTGGAACGGTGACGGAACCTACACAAACCACGAACCAGACGACCCTACCTTACCCAGATCGGAACCCGCCATGAACGAGAAGTCCTCGTCTTTCATCACCCGGCGCACCGTCCTCCGCGGCCTGGGCGCGACCATCGCGTTGCCGTTCCTGGAGATCATGGGAGGGAAGCCCCTGGCTGCCGCCGGCAAGACCGAACCGTCCCGGCTGGCGTGTTTCTATATCCCCGGCTGCATCAACCGGCACCAGTGGTTCCCCAAGGACACGGGACGGAACTACACGCTGGCCCCGTCGCACCAGCCGCTGGAGAAGTACCGCGAGCAGTTCAGCGTGCTTTCCAACCTGCGGCACATCGAAGGGCAGATCAGCGGCCACGTCCACCCGTACAACTGGCTGACCGGGCACAATATCAACATCATCCCCGGCACCGTCACCAACACGGTCTCGATGGACCAGGTCGCCGCCCGGCACCTGGGCCCGACCTGGTTGCCCTCGCTGGCGCTGTCGTTCGGCAACGGCGTGGGCACCGCCACGTTGTCCCGCAACTCCCTGGGCGTGGACATTCCCGCGGTGGGCAACCACCGCACCGTTTTTGAGCGGCTGTTTCCACCGGCGGATCGGGCGCAGCTCCAGGACGCCCGCGCCCGCGTGGTGCTCAACCAGAGCGTGCTCGACGCCGCCCTGGACGATGTGAAAGCGCTGCATGGCCGGCTTGGCGCCATCGACCGGCAGCGGCTCGAACAGTACCTGACCTCGATTCGCGAGATCGAGAAACGTCTGACCGACAGCGACGCCATTCTCCAGCGCGGGCGGCCCGGCTTCGACGAGAGCAGCGTCCGCGTGGACGTGCAGGCGAAGAACAGCATGCGCGAGCACATCGAAAAGATGTTCGACCTGATCGCGCTGGCCTTCCAGACCGACATGACCCGCGTGGTCACGCAGAACCTCGGCGGCGAGGGCGGGCCGAACTACGACGAGTACAAGGACTGGGCGAAATTGACCGGCGCCCCGCTGCGCGGCGCGCACGACTACCACCACAAGGGCGGCCAGAGCGAGGCGGCCAACCCTGATGCCCAGGTCATCGGCCATCGCGACGCGCTGTTCTGTGCCTGTCTGGCCCGGCTGATGGACAAGCTTGCCGCCATGCCCGCCAAGGACGGCACGGTCCTCGACCACACCGTCCTGCTGCTGGGCGGCGCGCAGATCAGCAGTCACTCCGGCAAGAACTTCCCAACACTGCTGGCGGGCGGCCAGAAGCTCGGCTTCAAGCACGGCCAGCACCTGAAGTTTGAGTCGGGCAAGAAACCGATGTCCGACCTCTACCTGACGATCTTGCAGCAACTGGGCTGCCCGGTGACTTCCTTCAAGGAAAGCAAGGGGCCGATCTCGGAACTGCTGGCGTGAACGGAGAAGGTGCCATGCGGCTTTGGTGGCTACCGCTGCTGGCGGTGCTGACCGCGGTCTCGGCCAGCGCCCAGGTTCAAGAGCAGCGCGAGCCGCTCTTGAGCCTGAGCGCGCACGCGGGGTGGGTAGCGTCGGTCGCCTTCAGTCCGGACGGCCAGCGACTGGCGTCGGGCGGCGACGACGGAGCCTTGAAAGTCTGGAATGTTCAGACCGGCAAGGAACTGCTGTCAGTCCGCAATATCGGCAAGGGCATCGCTTCGGTGGCGTTCGGTCCCGACGGCAGGCGGATTGCCAGTGGCAGCTGGGACGCGATGGTGCGGGTGTGGGACGCGCAGTCCGGCAAGGCATTGCTGACCCTGCGCGGCCACCAGGAAAGCATCACCTGCGTTGCCTTCAGCCCCGACGGCCGCCGCCTTGCCTCGGGCAGCGGCGACGACACCCTGAAGCTCTGGGATGTCCAGTCGGGCAAACCATTGTGGAGCGTCGCGCTCGACGACGATTACGACTTCACTTGCCTCGCGTTCACCCCCGACGGCCGGCGGATCGTCACCGGCGACGGCGAGAAGCGCGTCACGGTCTGGGACGCGGCCGACGGCAAGGAGGTGCTGACGCTGGACGGCCACGATGCGGCCGTCTCCTGCGTCGCCGTCAGCGCTGATGGCAAACGCCTCGTCTCCGGCAGCTGGGACGACACGCTCATCGTGTGGGACGCCGAGACCGGCAAGAAGCTGCGGACGCTGACCGGCCACACCGCCGACGTGGCGTGTGTCGCCTTCAGCCCCGACGGCCAGCGGATTGTGTCGGGCAGCGAGGACCGGACCGTGAAAATCTGGGACGCCCAAACCGGTAAGGAAATACAGACCCTGCGCGGCCATGCCGACAATGTCGCCGCCATCGCCGTCAGCCTGGACGGCAAGCGGCTGGCTTCCGGAAGCAAGGGTGCTCTGAGAATCTGGAACATCGAGAGCCGGTAGCTTGGTCCGGTGCAGGTGCCTGTGGAACTTTTTCGCTCGACAAGTAAGCTCAGTTAGTTAAACTGTGCATTCAGAAATCCTGCCTCCGTCGCTCCCTGCCTGAATTGCCCGCCATCGGGAGACCTGCCATGAAAGCCCATACCGTGCTTCCCTGTGGACGTTCACGCATGCTTTTCGTCTTGCCGTCACTGGTCGTCCTGGCTTGGTCCGGTGGCGGTCGCGCCGAGGAGTCGTTGCTGGAACGCGACGTGCTGCCGATCCTGACCAAGCAATGCCTGGGTTGCCACGGCGGCCTGCGGCAACAGGGCAAGCTCGACCTGCGCACCGTGCCCGCCATGCTCAAGGGCGGCAAGTCGGGTCCGGCCGTGAAGTCCGGCGACCTCGACGCTAGCGAGATGTGGGCGCGCATCGCGAACGACGACATGCCGCCGCACGAGAAAAAGCTGTCGGCGGCCGAGAAGGCAGCCATCAAGCAGTGGATCGCCGCCGGACTGCCGACCGTCGCTCAACGTCAGCAGGACGACGCGCCGCTGTTGCCAGCGGGGAGCAAGCACGAACCCAGGCAAGTCGCGGCCGCCATCGACCAGCATCTCGACCGGGCGTTGGCCGCCGCCAAGCTATCGCCCGCGCCCCGCGCCGATGATGCGGAATTTCTTCGCCGGGTTTACATCGATCTCACGGGCCGCGTGCCGACGGCCGAGCAAACGGCCGCGTTCCTGGACGACGCCCAACCGGACAAGCGAGTCCGCTTGATCGACGCGCTGCTGGCGTCGCCTCAGTTCGGTGAGCAGTTCGGCCGGACCTGGCGCGACTGGATTTGTCCGCCCGAGCTGCCCTCGGACGGCAACGGCGGCGCTCAGCCCCACAAGCAGGCGCAGGATCTCGGCGTTTGGCTCGCGGCACGCTTCAATGTCGGCGATGGCTGGAACAAGATTACCCGCGAAATCCTTACCGTCGAGGGCGAGATCAAGACCCGGCCGCAGGTGATCTTCTACGGTCTGGTCGGCGAGGGCGGCAAGGCGACGCCGGACGGCTCCACCCGCGCGGTGGCATCGCTGTTCCTGGGCGTCCAACTGCAATGCGCCCAGTGCCACGACGATCCGTACCGCTCCTGGGCGCAGACCGACCACTGGGCGCTGGCGGCCTTTTTCGGCAAGATGACCGCCGATTTCACCAAGGTTACGGAACCAGCGACGAACAAGGGCGGCGCGCAAATCAGCATCCCCAAGACGGCGTTCAAGAACGTCGGCGTCAACGTGCCGGCCGCGTTTCTGGGCGGCAAGCATGTCGCGCCGCCGCAGGACCGCTCCTTGCGGTCGGCGCTGGCCGACTGGCTGACCGCCCGCGACAATCCGTATTTCGCCCGCGCGTTCGCCAACCGGGTGTGGTTCTACTTCTTCGCACGGGGCCTGGTGAACCCGATCGACGATTTCCGCGAGTTGAATCCGCCGTCCCACCCCGGCCTGATGGCGCTGCTCGCCAACGAGTTCGCCGCCGCGGACTTCGACGTCAAACACCTGATCCGCTGCGTCTGCAATTCGGAAGCTTACCAGCGCACCAGCCGGGTCGCGTCGGGCACGAGCGAGTCGGCCACGGCGACGCTGACGACGCTGTTCGGCCGCATGCCGTTGCGCATCATGACAGCCGATATGCTCTACGACTCGCTCAAGCTCGCCTACGGCGACCCGAAACTCGACCTGCGCAGCCCTGACACGAAAAACAGCAGCGCGCTGGGCCAGGCCGCCTTGGTGGCCGACCCTTACCTGGAGTTCTTGCGCCGCTTCGGCACCAACGAGGAGGACGCCACGGACTTCACCCACGGCATCCCGCAGATGCTGACCATGCTCAACCATCCCCGCCTGTTGGCCGGCAGCAAGGCGCTGGAAGCTTACCGGAAGGCCCGACCGGCAGCCTCTCCGGAGCAGACCGTGGAGTGGCTCTATCTGAGTACGCTGTCGCGCCGGCCGAGCGCCGACGAATCGGCCGACGCTCAGCGCTATCTTCAGAAGACGAATGACCCGGTCAAAGGTTTCAACGGCGTGTTGTGGATGCTGGTGAACCGCAGCGAATACCTGTTTGTCCGCTAACCCACCGAAAGGCCCCGCCATGTTTTCTTCCCGCCTGCCATTGCCCCGCCGCGACTTCCTCAGACTGTCCGCCGCCGGGGTTCTCTCCGGACTATCGGTACCGTGGTTCGATTCGCTGGCCCACGCCGCACGCACCGTCCAGCGGCCGCGCGGCAAGTCGTGCATTCTCCTCTGGATGGACGGCGGCCCCAGTCAACAGCACACCTTCGACCCGAAACCGACGGGCGAGTTTCGGGCGGCATCGACCTGCGTGCCGGGCATTCAGATCGTCGAGCAATTGCCCCAGCTGGCGCAGTGCATGGATGACATGATCCTGCTCCGTTCGATGAAGACGGAAATCAACGACCACTACGACGCCAAGTACTACCTGCACACCGGTTACAAACGGACGACGGCGTTTGAGCACCCGGCCATCGGCTGCATCGCGTCGTCGCAGGTCGGTCTGCCCGACGACGACATGCCAGCCTTTGTGACCATCGACGCCGGCCACGACCGGCTCGACGGCGGCCGGTCCTACCGCTCGGTGCCCGCCTACCTCGGCCCGCAGCACGAACCGCTGGCGGTCCACGATCCATTCAAGGGCCTGGAGAACTTGCAGGAAGCCGGCGACGACCTCAACGACCGGCTGGAGTTGCTGCGCCGCGGTGAGGCCAGGTTTGCCCAGGACTACGCCACGCCGGCTGTGGCGAACAAGCAGGCGGCGCTGAATCGAGCGGTGCGGCTGATGCGTTCCCGACGGGCGAAGGCGTTCGACCTCGAACAGGAACCGGCCGGCGTGCGCGCTGCCTACGGCGCGCACAAGTTTGGCCAGTCCTGCTTGCTGGCCCGACGGCTGATCGAGTCCGGCGTGTCGTTCGTCGAAGTGATCCGCCGCGGCTGGGACGACCACGGCGTGGCGGCCAAGAACATCCACGGCCGTGCCCCCTGGATGGATGCCGGCATGGCCGCGCTGATTCGCGACCTCAAGCAACGCGGCATGCTCGACGATGTACTCGTCGTCTGGATGGGCGAGTTCGGCCGCACGCCGGGCAGCGGCGAGGGCCATTTTTGCAATGCCTGGTCCACCGTCTGGGCCGGCGGCGGTCTCAAGACCGGCCAGGTCATTGGCAAGACCAGCGACACCGGCAAGAATCAGGGCGGCGCGGTAATCGAGCGGCCGATCAGCGCCCCGGACTACATGGCCACGCTCTGCCAGGCCCTGGGCATCGATAGCCACCAGGAGTTCATGGCGCCGGGCAACCGCCCGATGCCGTTGGTCGAAAAGACCGCCCAGCCGATCAAGGAGCTGTTCTGATGAGCAAGCTGAAGCGCTGGCTACCGCTGGTGGTTGCTGGAATCGCGCTGGCGGCCGCGCGAGCCGATTCTCCGCCTGCGTACCAGCCTGCCGCCACCGCAGACGAGGCCGTCGCCCGCATCGGCAAGCTGGGCGGCGCGGTGCGCCGCTTTCCGCTCGGTGAAACGGCTCTCGAAGTGGACTTCCAGTTCTGCGGCGCTGCCGTGACCGATGCCCACCTGCAATACCTCGCACTGCTCAAGAACGTCGTCGTGTTGCGGCTCAAGGAGACCGCCGTCACCGACGACGGGCTGGCCCACATCGGCAAGCTGACGACGCTCAAACGGCTGTATCTGGAGAAGACCGCGATCACCGACGCCGGCCTGGCACACCTGACCGCCCTGAAGGAACTGGAATACCTGAACCTCTATGGAACCACCGTCGGCGATAAGGGCCTCGAGCGGCTCAAGGCGTTTCCCCGGCTCAAGCAGGTCATTGTCACGCAAACGAAGGTGACGCCCGCCGGCATCGCCGGCTTGCGGAAGGCAGCGCCGGGCATTCAGGTGATGCCCGACCCGGCACAGGACCAGCAGAGGGCGCAGGCCGCCTGGGACACAGCCCGGTCAGCGCTGGCAAACGCAGAGACGGTCTTCGCCGCCGCCACGCAGGAGGCCGACGCATTGGCCCCGAAGGCCGCGCAGCTCAAGAAGGAAGCGGACGAGGCCACCAAGGCGGTCGCCGAAGCCAAGAAACGCGCCGACGATGTCCGGAAGAAATCCGACGAGGCGGGCAAGCAAGCCGCCGAGTTGCAAGCGCAGGCGGAAGTGGCCCGGAAGCAGGCCCAGGCGAAGCCCGACGACGGCGATCTCCAGAAGCAGGCCCAGGAAAAGCAGCAACTCGCCCAGGCAGCCCGCACGACGGCGGATGACGCCCGGAAAGCGGCCGACGAAGCGCAGAGGGCGTTGCAAGCCGTCCAGTCCAGCACCGAGCAAACCCGGCAGCTGGCGACCCGCGCCGGCAAGGCCAAGCAGACAGCCGAGGAAGCCAAGATCGCCCTGGAGAGTGCCCGGCAGCTGGAGGCCGAAACCCGGAAGCAAGTCGAGCAGCTCCAGTAAATCGCGGCGCGGCAGAATGCGGACGGGCCGGGCATGAGTGCCAGGCCCGTCCGCTTTGGATAGCCGGCTCGGCTCATCCGTGTTCGGCGATTCACGCGCCCCAGCCTGGCAGCGCCGGCACCAGGACGTTGTCAGTCCAGCCGAAACAAAAGCCGGCGTGCAGCCACAACTCTTTGCCGTCAGTGGCAACCAGCTGACCCGCCTTGCCCTGGAACTACTTGGTAGCAGCGCCGGCCGGGCCGAGTGGCCGGGCCAACCCGCGACCGAGCAGCGCGGCACGCCCCGCCAGCGGCGGGCCAGCGTGCGCGTGATCTGAAGCACGAAGCTATTTCTTTTCGCCGGCGCTCCGGCTGTGCGATCAATCCACGAAGCAGTGACCGGCGGCCAGACGTGCGTCCAGCCAGACGCGCTCGGCGTCCAGGGCCTGACTGCGCAGCGAGAAGAGCGCTGGCGTGAGCGCCACTCTGACGCGAGCGCTGGTAACTGTCACTTCGGCAGGAAGCGGCGCAACGAATCTTGCACTTCGCGGCGCACCCCGTCGCGAGCGGCGTCGCGCACGATGCGAGCGCTGGCGCGGGCCAGTTCATCGGCGTCCAGGCGCGGATGCGTCAGTGTGCCGCGCATCGGCACGCGGATTTTCTGCTGGCTCAGGGCCGAGCCCAGACGGTCGGCGCCGAGCCACTTCGGCGGCACGGGGAACTCGGCGACCAACGCCAGGCTGCCGTCCAATCCCACCGAACCTTGCGTGGTCACGGTCAATTCCGGAAACACCAGATGCAAGTCGCGGTGCTGAACTCGACCGTCCTTCAGCACGACGGGGACCACGCCATCGCGCAATTCACAACTCAGGGCGGGCGAACGGAGCAGCACACTCAATTCACGGATCAGCGGACTGGCTCCGAGCTTGACGCCCTGAAGCGTCAAACGTCCCGTGGCGTCCGCTCGCGAAAGCTCGCCCACGGTCACACGGGCACTGTCGATATCGGCCGACACCTCGCCGGACACCTGTGCCACGCCCGCCAGCGTCGGCAGGGCCACGCCCAGCGCGCCGGCACACAAGGCTGGAGTGAGTTTCGCGCGGTCGATGATGCGGCCGCGCGGTACGTGCAACTCCAGCGGCCCCGGCGTCAGGCGCACGGTCGGCGATAGCAGGAGCCGGCCGCCGTTGAGCGTTGCTTCAATCGGGCGGGTCCGTACCCAACCCTCGCGCAGTTCCAGTGAGGCTTCGCCGCGCCCGATGTCACAGCCTAGCGCCTTGATGCCGTCCCAGCCAAGGGCGGCGGTGCCGTTGAACCGTGCCAGCGGGTCCGTCGCGGTCGTCGCGCTCGGCGAAGCGAGCGAACCGGCCAGGGTGCAGGCACGGCTGCCCTGGCCTGCCAGCGCCAGTTCAAGCCCCAGGGCGGCGCGGAGCTGCGGCGTCAGTTTGGCCAGGTCATAGTCCAGCTGGCCGGATAGTGCCAGGTCGCAGTTGGCGCTGAGATGCCTGACGTCGCCCCGCACCGCCAGGCGCAGGGCCGTGGTTTGTATTTGCAAATCCTGCACCGCGAGTCGATCCTCTCCTCCATGCAGGCTGCCCCGACCGTTCAGCTTCACGGTTGGTTCGCTCCAGACCGGCGCTCGCGGAGAGCCGAACACCACTTCCTTGCCGGTCAACTCGAACTCCCAGCGCGTAGCCGCGCTGTCGGGCTGCAACGCGAAACGGCCCGCCACGGTGCCGCGCACCGGCTGGGTGGGTGGGCCGATCCAGCGCTGGAGTCGCTCCAGGTCTCCCTGGATGGTCCCGCGCACGGCAAGGTCGCCACCGGGCGCGAAGGCGAAAGCGGGAATCGCGACCGCGACCGTGGGACAGGCCAGGCGCGTTTCGGTCAGCACCAGCTGCGGCGACCGCAAGTTGACGTGCAACGTCGTCGTCAAATCAACCTGCGGTTCCTTGATCTGGAAAGGAGCGCAGCTTCCCTGGAAATCCTTGACGGTGATTCGTACTTGTTCCGCCCGCACGGCATCGGCAGCCAGCCGTACCTCCGTGGACAGCTCAGCGCTGCCCGCCAGCTGGAGTCCTGTGATGGACATCATCGTTTGCAGCCGGGCGAGGTCGGCGCGGCCCGCTACCGCCAGCCGCTCGAACGGCCCTGCCGCTTCCAGATGCAGAAACGGCGTGTCGCAGCGCAGCCGGTCGAGCACCGCGCCGGACTTGCGGTCCTGGTGGGCGGCCAGGGTCAGAGATACTGGTTCGGGCAGCGCGAGCGGCTGCCCTTGCTGGACCGCGCGCAGGCCGACGGTACGCACGTTCGCGCTCCAGGCGCTGCCCGTGGGTGTGGCAGTGCTGGCAGCTTCCACGGTTGCCTGGCCAGCGGTGATGGCATGGTCGCGATCCAGGCCCAGCGTGCGCGGCAGCAGAGCGGCCAACCGCGCGAGGTCGGCTTCGGCCTGGATGCGCCAGCCCGGTGCTGCCAGCAGGTCCAGCCAGTGATTGCCCAGCGTTACCTTGCCTGCCAGCGCGGCTCGTCCCGCGTCGCAGCTCACCTCGACCCGATCCAGGTACAATTCCCGGCCCTTCACGTGCAACTGGCAGGGCAGCTCGACCTGTGCCAACTCGAGTCGGTCTTGGCCGAGATGCTGACTCGTCAGCGACAGCTTGCGAAGTGAAACCGAACCATCCACTCGCAGTGATTCAGCGGCAGTGTCCCAGTCGGCCGTTACGCGGGCGGCCAGCGTACCGTCGAGCCGCGCCGACGGTTCGATGCGTCGAACCACTGGACCGAGCAGCGCCAACGGCAGCGCCGCGCTCGCTTGAAGCTGTCCCTGCATCGAATCGCCCAGGGTCGTCTTCAGGCTCGCCGCAATGGGCTGACCAGCAAGTCGAGCCGCGCAGTCGAGCTGCACCGGGCTGGCAGGCTCGCGCGGCACGAGGCAGGACAGGTTGACTTCGTCCAGTTGCCAGTGCCGTTGGGTCGGGGCATCCTCGAGGCGCACTTGCCCCTGGACGATATGCAGCGCCAGCGCCGGACGCGGACGGGTGGGCGCGTCCGGGTTTCCGGCCAGCAACCGGGCGAGCACGGTTTCGAGGTTGGTCTGTTGCTCGGTGCTGTGAATTGAAAGGACCAGCCTCTCGCAGCGAAACTCGCCGAGGTCCGCGGCGTCCCGCGCCAGCTGGAGCAATGTCTTGTTGCCGGCGACGCGGCCAATGGTCAGCAGGGGACGGCCGTCCCGGTCGGTGACGGCGACGTTCTCCAGCACGACAGGGCTAAACCATCCCAGCGAGGCGCTGCCGCACGACACGGTGCCGTCGATGTCCGCGGCGGCCGACTGAATCACCCAGTCGAGCAGCGGCGTATGGGCGACCAGCTTCGGCCCGAGGGCAACCAGCAAACCCAGTCCCACAATGCCGCCGAGCAATCCCCTGGCCCACCACGAACGGAGCTTGGCCACGCTACGCACCTCCCTGTGCCGGCATGCGGAGAGACTGTCCTTTCATGAAAACTCGGCACGCCCGGCAGGACCAGTTGAGCCCTACCGCTCGGTCGGTATGGTCACGACTGATCGGGGTGCGGTATCTGCGGCTTGTGACGATTGCATGAGTGGAGACGCGGACGACTCCGACCGGTCCGCCGTGGTTCAACGGGCCGCTGACCCCTCCGTGCCAACAAAAATTCCGTCTGGCAACGAGGTTCAAAAACCCCAATGTTTTGCCACTGCGCGCCAATTGCTTCTTGGCACGGAGTGGCAAAAACCCCAATGTTTTGCCACTCCGTGCCAAAATGCTCTTTTGCCCCCGACTGCCCTTGATTCATCGCACCCTGGTTTGGCAGACTTGGAGTTGCCGCAGCAACCTTTCCGGCCTGGACAGACTCGAAATACCATGAACGCCCACGAACTTCAGGCTCCGGTCGGCAGCCGACCGCTCCGCCAGGTGATTCCGCAACTCGACCGACTGCTGGAACAACCCGCTGCCTTTCTCGAAGCGCATCCCGTGCGCATCGGGCCGCTTCGGTCTCACCGACTGGCGGTCTACCTGGGTTTGTATTTCCTGCTGGCGGCCGTTTACGTTCTGGCGGGGGAGCGCCAGCCGTTGATGCTGTTCTTCCTATTCGCCGTAGCGCCGCTACTCTTATTGGCCCTGCTCTGGCCTCGGAGGGCCGCCCTGTTCCTGGTGAAAAAAGGCATCGCCTTTGAAAACGACGGCCAGACCATTTGCTGTCCCTGGTCGCTGTTCAGCGCCCCAGGGCAGGTCTTCGTGCGCCAGGCGGGAACCGTGCAGGAAATGATCCTGCCCGTCGATGCCGCCTCGGTCGCGCGCGTCTTTTCCAGCAAGGATGGCCGGGTGCTGGCACAGGGACAGGAAGTCCGCACCGATTGGTTCGAGTTCTTGTCGTCCGGGGAACTGCGGATCGACGCGGACTTCGAGGCCGAACCCCGTGAGTTGGGCGAACTGCTGCTACGGCTCGGCCAGACATTGGGAAGTGTGGCTGCGACGGGCGATGAGCCTGTCCCCGAGGTCACGTCACCGGCGGACGCACTCGATGGCCGGCTCAGCGACTCTGGGGGCCGACAGCAGGGCGACAAGACTGCCTGGTTCGATGCGGCCGGCTGGCTTCATGTTAAGCTGGTGCGCCTCGCGTTCCCGCCGCATTGTTGTGGTTGCGGACGGTCTACCAATGAATATGAACGGATGACGCTTGCCCAAGGTTTCCGTTGGTTCGACTTCTTCGCCAGTTGGTTTCACCTGGACCAGGAGCAGGAAGCAAGCGTTTCAGTGCCGCTCTGTTGCCTCTGCCAGCGTCGCTACCACCGGCGCAGATTTGTTCGAATCGGCGTGAAGGCCATGCTTGGCATCGTCCCGCTGGCCCTGCTGTATTTGGTGGCGCAGCGACAACTGGACGTGGTTGCGGGTTGCTTCTGGATGGCGCTTTCCCTGGTAGCGGCGCTGGCCATTCGCGCGACGCCGGGCTTTCCATTCGAGTCACGTTACGACGCCGACCAACGCACGGCAGTGTTCAACTTCTGGTTGGATGGCTATGCGACCAGACTGGTCGCGCACCTCAAATCCGCGGAGCGGCCATCCTGAAGACTGGTCGACTGGTAGGGTGCGTCCAGCCCGCAGGGCGCAGCCGCACCGGAAGCGCCGGGTAGCTCGTCAGGCATCAGCGACTGAAAGGATGCGTCACTCCTAGCTGGCACCGATAGGCAAGCCAGTCGCCGGCGCTTCGGGTGCGGCTGCGCCCT
>JAEUIF010000398.1 GCA_016795185.1 Planctomycetia bacterium
AAGCCCGGCTCGAACAAGAACTTCTTCTTGTCGTTCGGATCGACCGAGCGGGTGCCCGGTATCGGCTCGCCCGCGCCGAAGTCCAGCCGTACTGCCTCGTCGAACGATGCATACAGGCTGACGGCCTGGTGCAGCGCGGCCTCGTCGGCATCGGCGGCGCGGCCGGCGAGGTGCGCCAGGGCAACGGTAAGCAGGAACGGGATGAACCAGCGGAGAGTAGGTCGCATGGATGAGTTCCTATCCGATTCGTCGCGCCGCGCAGGCGGCCCGGTACGTCTCTTCGAGATCGAGCGGCACGGCCAGTTCGTCGCTCAGCCACAACGGCAACGTCGGCAGCGCAGCGCCCAACGTCAGCGGCTCGACCCATAGGTCCAGGTTGAACCGCGGCGCATCGCCCCGCAGACGGTAGGCAGCGCCGTAAAGGTCGCGTGCGCCGAGGGCGGGACTGGACACGGACACTTGCAGGGCATCGAGCAGCTTGCGGTGCAGGTTGCCCGAACGTTCGGTAACGACGTCCACGACCACCAGGCCCACGCGCTCCTGTAAATAGCTAGCGCACTTGGCAACGAACAGCCGGCGGTGCGCCGCCCGGTCCTTGTTCGCCGGACTGACCAGTTCAATGGCGGCCACCACGCGCGGCCCTGCCTCATCGTTCACCACGCGCACTTCGATGGTTTCCAGCGCTTCCGCCAGCAGGGCGACCGACGCGGTGGGCTCGGCCGGCTGCCAGGCGACCTTGCCGACGGGGTCCGCCGGATCGCCGTTCTCGTGAAACGTACCGACGTCGGTTTCCACCTGGACGCTGAGTTTGACATACGCCTCGGCGACGTAGTGCGGCGGCAGCCGGTCCGCGTTCAGTGAGCGAGCCATCGCGTCGGCCCAGGCCGCGTGGAAGCTCTCCCAGTGCCGGCGCTGGCTCAGGGGCGGGTGAAAGTGATCGAGCAAGGGCATGAATCGCCTCCGGGTCGGCTGGGCGGCCGTGAACTTCATTGTCCCGTCCACGTTGCCCGCTGGCAATGGTCCGCTGCGCGCTCCGATTGAACTTGACCGTTTCGGCGGACTTCGTTGGAATGCAGCCACCCTGGAGGCTACTCGATATGCCGGCCGCCTTCGACCTGCAAGGACACCGCGGCGCGCGCGGCCTGAAGCCGGAGAATACGCTGGCTGCGTTCGAGGCCGCCCTGGATGTGGGCGTCCACAGCATCGAGACCGACGTCCACCTGACGCGCGACGGTGTGCCGGTGCTGTACCACGATCACCGCCTCACGGAGTTGCACTGCCGGCTGCATCACCCTGGCGACGCTCCGGCCCCGGAGTCCCGGCCGCGCCTCATCGACCTCGACTGGGCGCGGTTGCACGCCTACCGGGCCGACCGGAACCCGGACCCGGCGCGGTTTCCGATGCAGGATGCCGCGCCGACGCCGCTGGCCGTCCACTTCGCCCTGGAGCATGGCGGCGACCCGCTGGGCATCCCGTCGCTGGGCCAGTGGTTCGCGTTCGTCGCCGCGTATGCCGGGGATGCGGGAGCGCGTGCCGGCAAGTCCCCGGCGCAACAGCAAACCGCCCGACAGCTGATCTTTGACATCGAACTGAAGCGCGTGCCGTTTCAGCCGGACTGGACCGGCGCGCCGGAATATCTGGAACGGCAGGTGCTGCACGACGTGCGTGACGCCGGCGTGGCCGACCGCTGCCGGGTGCGCAGCTTCGATCACCGGACAGTCAAGCTCCTGCGCCAGCTGGAACCACAGCTGACGGGAGCGATATTGATCGCCGGCACCGCACCCATCGATCCGGCCCGCCTGGCCCGCGACGCGGATGCCCGCATCTATTGCCCGGAATGGGAGTTCCTGGACGCCGTCCAGGTGAAACAGTGCCAGAACGAGGGCATCCAGGTGCTGCCCTGGACCGTGAACGAACCCGATGCCTGGCGGCGACTGCTCGACTGGGGCGTGGACGGCATCACTACCGATTATCCGGATCGATTGGCCGAACTGCTGCATCGGACAGGCCGCTGACCGCCGGCCCTGCTGCTTCGCGCTCCATCGCGGCTCAGGAAGTAGGCAGTGTGCCAAGGACGCAGGCAACGAACCCAGGGTCGCCCGCTGCCACCCAGCGCCACCAAAATTTTGCGACCATTTCCAGCCCGCCAGCGGCTGGAATTGCCGCAGGCAACCGCAGGCTTTCGCCAGTTCGCCGAAGAAAATCGTTAATCTGCTTGCACTTCAGGCGAATAACTGAAGAAGGCCCTGGGGAATTTACGACGAATCTTAACAAGTCTTTCCCTGCTTGTTAGCCCTGGCGTTTTCGTTCGTCTTATTCTTGAAGATTGCGACTGGAACACGAGAGGTACTGACTGGCACGCCGATTGCATTCAGGATTCGTACCCACCAGACGGTCGCTCTACCCCGAACGGATTCGGCGGCATGGGCGTCAGCTTCAACGATAGTCAGACGAGGTTCCTCATGGAAACCACCACTCCTGAAATCCGCTGCCTCCACTGCGACTCGAACCTGTCCTGCACGGACATCGCCGAAGGCTGGTGCAACGGCTGTGGCAAGCGTCTGCCCAGCACGGTCCAGGCCCCGAAGGCTGGCAAGAGCGGCTACTGCGCCACCCTGCCCGCTGGCGATGCCGAGAATCAAGGACTCGATCTCAACCGCGTGCTGTGCGGCAGCACCATCGTGGTGCTGAGCTGCCTGCTGGCTGGGGTCTTCCTGTTCAACATGTTTTAAGTCCCATTCCCGAAGTGCCGCTCCGGTCGCCGTTCGCACCGGCTACGACTTCGTTGGATTGCGCTGAAATTGCCGCCGCGTCCTTCGCGGCGGAAAAACGACCACAAGCCTGGAGCGATGGCGAAATCTTCGCCATTCCTCCAGGCTTGTGTCGTTGGTGCAACGAACCGGGCCGTCAGCTTGGGCGACCGTCAAATCAGCCGCCCCGAACTCCGAATAAGGACGGTGAGACACCCGGCCCGCGAGGTTGGCAACCATGAGTGGCTTGTTTCGCTCTTCGTTTTCCGTGGTCACGCCGATCCCACCCGAGACGCTCATCGCGCTGCTGCAACACCGGCTTGCTCCATCCAAGGGCTGGTCGGACTGGCTCGCCCGGCCGTTCACCCACCCCTTCGAGGGCACCGTCACAAAGGACGGCTTCGACTTGCGGACCTATTACGCGAAGCTGAGGCCCCGCGTGCGTGGCGCCTTTGTGCCGCAGGGCGAGGGCACCCGGATCGCGGTTGACGTCACCACGGTCGGCCCGGCGGACTGCGTCATGTATGGACTCTTGCTGTCCGTCATTGGCATTCCGCTGGCGGTTCCGCTCGCCTATGGCCTGTGGCTGCTGTCGATCGGCCATCACTTGTGGGCGCTATTCGTGTTCGGGCCGCTCGCGCTGCTGACCGTGGTGCTGGGGTTGATCTTGGGGTCCATCACCATCGCCTCGGTGATGGCTCTGGACTGGACGAAACGTCGGCTGACCGAGTGGCTTACCGATGTCTCGGGGCTTCACGCTGTCAGTTGCCAGCGGGGGTAAAGCGGTGCGGTAGCAGAGAATCAACCACCTAGTGCAATCTCAAGGGAGTGGTTGCTCAACAGTTAGTCTTTCTGGGTGCCATGCCCACGGCTTGGCGTGGGCATGGGAACCTTGTGCCTTGTCCAGAGAGTGGTTGCCTGAAGTAAGTCGGGCTTTCCAGCCCGACCGGTCGCGCCAGGGGCTGGCTGCGCCCGCTCGACGACACCGCGGATCACCGGCGCTGCCTGTCGGGCTGGAAAGCCCGACGTACTGCCGGCGGTCAAAAAAGAAAAGAGAAAAAAGAAAAGAGGACGCAGCTCGTTTTCGCTTGACCGGGGGCGGCTGGGTGGCACGTCCCGCGGTACTCCGAGGGCGTGCGAGTCGCTCCCCACGCCCTCGGAGTACCGAGGGACGTGCCACCCAAGTAAAGTCTTGCGCAACAGGTCGCTTGGTTTTGCACTAGGGCGTCGAAGCATTCCAGGCGGATGCCTCGACGCCCAAGATTTTCGCGGCAACAGCGCTTCGATAGCTGTCAGATGCTCGTTTACTCTACTTCAATTCCTTGATGTAGATGTTCTTGAACTGCACCAGGCTGGGCGGCCCGTTCCAGCTGTTGGTCTTCTCGTTCCAGCTGCCGTGGTGCTGCAAGGCCAGCGGCCCTTCGGGCGGGATGCCGGGCAGCTGCGCGTTGGTGATGACTTCCTCGCCGTTGAGCTTCACCGTCAAGCGGTCGCCCTTCATGGTGATCTCGAAGGTGTTCCACTCGCCGCGCGGCTTGTCCATGCGCTTCTTCGGCGTCACGCCGGCGCGGACCTCGGCCGGTTGCTTGGCGTCCATGCGGTAGCCATAAACCTCGCCGGAGCCGATGGGCCACATCCACAGGTTGACCTGGCTCTTGGGCTGGCCGCGCAGGTAGATGCCCGAATCGATGTCGTCGATCTCGATTTTCACTTCCTTGCCGCTGGCATCCTTCAGGTGGGTGCCGTCGGGCAGGATCACCGGCACATTCTTGTTCTTGAAAGCCGGTTCCAGCTTCAGCCGCCAATCCACGAGCAGGGTGAAGTCCTTGTAGGACTTTTCCGACCAGAGTGATTTGTCCTTGTCCTTCGATTCGCTCTTGGCGTCGTAGTCGATGACGCCGTTGACGACCTTCCAGTGGCCGTTGTCGCCGGCCGGCAACTTCCAGCCGGTGAAATCCTTGCCGTTGAACAGGGACTCGAAACCGGCCGGCGGCGAGTTGTCGGCGGCGGGCAGGCCCGAACCGACTAGCAGCAGGAACAGGCCGGCGACGGCGACCAGGCAACGCACGGAACGCATCGGGTACTTCTCCTCGAACCAGGGCCTCAAGGCGGCGCGCGGCGTGCCGCCGGAGTGATGCGTGGAAAGTACCGCAAGCGCGGTGGGAATGCAAAGCGCTAATCGTAATCCGCGCCCGTCAGGCGTTGGCCGGTGCCGCCTGAACCGTGGTGGCAGCCGGATGACACTGCCCAACCGGCGGTCCGTTCGCGCAGCGGCTGAATCCGTGCTATAATTCCCTGCCCTGTCCAAGCAACCGCAATCCACGCTGGCGAACGGCACTCTCTCCAACCGCCGCCGCACGAGGTCTCATGCCCAGCCAACGAGCGTCGGATTCCGCGCCGCACGAGAAAGAGCTCCGGCAGCTCTTTCAACAGCAGGAGTTGGTGGCCGAACTCGGCGATGCGAGTTTAGCGACCGACGACCTGGGCCGGCTGTTCGCGCACGCGGCCGAAGGGGTGTCGCGCGTGCTCGATACGCCCATCACGCGCGTCGCCGAGTACCATCCCGCGCACGGCCGCTGGCAGGTGCATGCCGGCGTCGGCTGGGCCGAGGCGGAACATGTCGCGATTCCAGACGGTCACAGCGAACGCGCTCTCGGCGGAACCGAGGCTGTCGCCGTGGCCGATCTGCGTCAGGCGTCCGACGACAGCCTGCGGCGCGGTGGGGCTGTTTGCGGTCTGATCGCGCCGATCCGCCATCCCGGCCATGCTTTCGGCGTGCTGGAAACCTACGCGCGCGTCGAACGCGATTTCGGGACGGGCGAACGGCAGTTTTTGCGCAGCGTCGGCTGCATCCTGAGCGGCAGCGTCCGCCGGCAGCGCGCGGAAGCTTTCCTGCGGCGGCGCGAAAACGAGCTGATGCGTATCGTCGACGCCGACATCATCGGCGTTTTCCACTGGGACACGGACGGCCGCATCTCCAACGCCAACCGGTATTTCCTGCGCCTGACCGGCTACGACGAGCTGGAGCTTGGCGCGGGCCGGCTCCGCTGGGCAGAGCTGACGCCGCCCGAGTACCAGCCGCACGACGAGCGGGCGCTGGCCGAACTGACGGCGCACGGCCGCTGCACGCCTTACGAGAAGGAGTACGTCCGCAGAGACGGCCGGCGCATCCCCGTGCTGGTGGCCGGCGTCTTGCTACACGGCTCCACGCACGAGGGTATGGCCTTCGCCCTCGACCTGACGGAGGTGAAGCACGCGGAAAGCGCTGTTTCCCAGCTGGCGGCCATCATCGAAGGCTCCGACGACGCGATTATCAGCAAGGCGCTGGACGGCAGGATTCTGAGCTGGAACCCCGGCGCGGCGCGCCTGTACGGCTACGAGGCGTCGGAGATCGTCGGCAGCCCGGTCACCGACCTGGTGCCCGCGGCCGAGCGCGAGACCCATGCGGCTCTCATGGAGCGGGTGCGCCAGGGCGAACGCATCAGTTCGCTGCCCGTCCGACGTCGGCGCAAATCGGGCGAGATGCGCGATGTGGCGCTGAGCCTGTCGCCCGTGCGCTCCAAGGAAGCGCAGGTGGTGGCCATCGCCGAGATCGCCCACGACATCACGGGCCAAAAGCTGCTGGAGGAGCAATTCCGCCAGGCGCAGAAGATGGAAGCCGTCGGCCGGCTGGCCGGCGGCGTGGCCCACGACTTCAACAACCTGCTGACGATCATCTCCGGCTACAGCGAGCTGCTCTTGAGCAACAGCGCCGTCGCCGGCAAGGTGCGCACCCTGGTCGCGGAGATCAAAGGCGCGGGCGACCGCGCCGCCAACTTGACCCGTCAGCTGCTGGCCTTCAGCCGCAAGAGCGTGCTGGAGAGCCGCGTCCTCGATCCCAACGCCGTGGTCCGCGACAGCGAACGACTGCTCCAGCGCCTGGTCGGCGAGGACATCGTCTTCCAGACGGTACTGGGGCCGAACGTCGGTCATGTCAGCGCCGATTCATCCCAGTTCGAGCAAGCGCTGATGAACCTGGCCGTCAACGCCCGCGACGCCATGCCGCGCGGCGGCAAGCTGACCATCGAAACCAGCTGCGCCCGGCTCGAACCGGAATACTGTGGATTGCACGTGGACGTGCAGCCAGGCAACTACGTCCTGCTCTCCGTCGCCGATACCGGCGTCGGCATGGACGATGTCACCAAGGCCCGGCTGTTCGAGCCCTTTTTCACCACCAAGGAACCCGGCAAGGGCACTGGTCTGGGGCTGGCCATGGTCCACGGCTTCGTCAAACAGAGCGGCGGCCATCTGGCCGTCTACAGCGAGCCGAACCTGGGCACGACCTTCAAGCTCTACTTGCCGCGCGTGGACGCGCCGACCAGCGCGCGGCCGGCGGAGACGGCCCAGCCCGCGTTGCTGACGGGCCGCGAGACCGTCTTGCTCGTCGAGGATGAGGAGGCCGTCCGCGCGTTCGGCAAGCAAATCCTGACCAACTGCGGCTACACGGTGCTGGAAGCGGCCAACGGCGTGGCGGCCTGGGCGCTGCTCGAACAGCAACCGTCGCCACCGGCGCTGATCGTCACCGATGTGGTGATGCCTTACCTGAGCGGCCGGGAGCTGGCCAACCGCGCCGTCGGGCGCTGGCCGGCGGTGAAAGTGCTCTTCATGTCCGGCTACACGGACGATGCCATCGTGCGGCACGGCATCATCGAAGCGCAGTGGCCGTTCCTACAGAAGCCCTACGGCCCGACCGTGCTGGCCCGCAAGGTGCGCGAAGTCCTGGACGCTCCCAGCCGGCCGCCCCAGGCCGAGCCGTCGGGATCGCGACCGTCCAAGGTCCTGGTGATCGACGACGATGAAGCCTGTCAGCGCTTCTTGCAAACCGTGCTCGAACGGGAAGGCTACCGGGTCCGCCAGGCCCGCGAAGGCGCGGCCGGCATGCGGCTTTGTGGAGAGGAACCCTGCGACCTGGTGATTTGCGACCTCTTCATGGACGGACAGGACGGTCTGACGACCATTCGCCAGTTACGGCAGCGTTTCCCGGCGCTGCCGGTCATGGCCGTCAGCGGCGGCAGCCCGCGCGTGCCCGGCGATTACCTGGCGTTCGCCAAGACCTTCGGAGCCTCGGCCGCGCTGACCAAGCCGCTCAACCGCGACGCCGTGCTGCAAGCAATGGCGGGCCTGTTGAGTCCGCGCCAGGCGACGGCTTGAGCCGAAAAGCGAGTGGCCTTCGGTCTATCGCTTCGCGGCAAAGAGAATGTGTGGCACTTCGATGGCGCAGGCTTTCCGTGGACCTATCACCAGTGCATCGTCAAATGGGATGTTGCCCGAAGGAATGATGGGTGGCACGTCCCTCGGTACTCCGAGGGCGTGCGAGTCGCTCCCCACGCCCTC
>JAEUIF010000964.1 GCA_016795185.1 Planctomycetia bacterium
CCGCTCCACGGCACCGTTTGGTTCCGGCGCTGCGTGTCGGGCTGGAAAGCCCGACGTACTGCCGCTGGTCAGGCGCCCAATTCCTGGACAACGCATGAGGAAGAAAACGGCGTCGAGTAAACGGAAACTTGGGTACTACGATTCAAGGACGAAGTGGGTCAGCACCACGCCGAGCAGCGTGATGACGGCCAACGCCAGGCCCATGCGGACCAGCAGCGCGGACCAGGGCCGTGCTTGCTCGGTCGGCGGGCTCAATTCGAGCACATCCACCGGTAAGGGCGTGTCGTAGTCCGGCCGCGTCTTCTGGCCGGTCTCGGCGGCGGGGAACGGCGCGGGGTAGCCGAGCAGCACGCCATTCAGTTCGGGAAATTCAGTCGGCGCAACCGCCAGCCCGGTGCCTTCGAGATCGGCGACCAGTTCCGCGGCACTGCCGTAACGCTGGTTCGGCTGCAAGGCCAGCATCCGCGACAGGATCGCGTCCAGCTCCGGAGGCACGGCGGGATTGAGCGCGCTCGCCGGGCGAAACGCGCCGGTGGCTTTCTTCTCGACGATCTCGTGATGGCTGCCACCGGGAAAGGGCACCTCGCCGGTCAACAGGTGATACAGGGTCGCGCCGAGCGCGTAGATATCGCTGCGGCCGTCCACGCGATGGGCGTCCAGCGCCTGCTCGTGCGGCATGTAAAACGAGGTGCCCGACCCCTTGCCCAGGCGCACGCGCGAGTTGCGGTCGCCGCTGCGTTTGAGCAGGCCCAGGTCGGCCAGCTTGGCCGCGCCACAACGAGTGATGAGGATGTTGTCCGGCTTGATGTCGCGATGCACCAGGTCGCGCTCTTGCAGGTAAACCAGGGCGAGCGCCACATCCAGCGTGGCATGCACCGCCGTGCCCACCGGAAAGCGGTTCACCCGCTCCAGCAGGGCCTGGGCGCTCAGCCCGTCGATGAACTCGCGCACCAGGTAGTGTTTCTGCGCCACGTCGTCGTAGGCGGCGCTGTAGCCCCGGACAATGTGCGGGTGATTGAGCAGCAGGCTGCACTTCGATTCGCGGTAGAAGCGCTCGACGCAGGTCTCGTTCAGCGCCAGGTGGTCGGCCAGCACCTTGATGGCGACATGGCGGTCCTGCACTTCGTGATAGCCTAGATAGACAGCCCCCATGCTGCCGTCGCCCAGCCGGTGCAGGATGCGGAAGCCGCCGATGCGCGTCGGTTCCGGACCCCCGCTGAGCGGCACATCTTCCAGCGCCAGGTCGCTCTCGGTGATTTCGGGAATGGCCGTCCGGCAATCGAGCAGAGTGGGCGGTTCATCGTCCTCGCCATGCACCGACTGGGAGCGCGGTTCGTGCTCCACGCTACTCAGTTCGCCCGCCTCCGCTTCCATCAGTTGCCGGAGTTCCCCTGCCTGGATGCCGGTGATAACCCCATGCACCAGTAAAGCTTGCAGCAGGTCGTCCGCGTCGCCGTCGGCTTCGAGAATGGTGCGGCACAGGTCGCGGACGCGCGCACGGTCAGCCCCGTAGCGGCGAACCGCCAGCGCGGCAACACGTTTTGGCGACATGCACGGCATGGCCATTGCTCCCGAGAGGGGCGAGGTCTCTGGTCGCAAACTAGGTTGTATTCCGGATTCATCAGAATTTTAGTTCAAGAACGGCAAGGCTGCAAACGAGAACCCCGGAATCTGCCGAGAAAGTAGGCGGTTTTCCTGCATGCACCTTGACGAAGTCGCTTCCGCGTTGCGACCAATACAATGGAGCGAAACGATCCGCTGTTACTCGTGGAGGCCACGCATGGCCTGGAAGCCCAGAAAGCCGTCGTCCGAAAGTGCCACGCCCACAGCGCTGCCGCAGCGCAAAGACGTCTGGCAGTTCGATACCCGGCAGGCCAGGGCCGAGGTGCGCATCGGCGACCGGTCGGTACGGCCTTGGCTGACCTTTGTCGTCAACTCCACCGCCGCCGAGGTCGTGGGGTTCGACATGGGCCACGAGGAACCGACGCTCGCCGACGCCGAACGCATCTTGCTGAAAGCCATGACCGAGCCGGCGGCCGGCAAACCTCACCGGCCGAAGCGGGTGCAGGTGCGGCGCGCCGACTGGGCGGCGGGTTTGCGCGCAGCGCTGCAACCGCAGGACGTGGAAATCGTGGTCAGCGCAACCTTGGCGGATGTGGATGAAGCCTTCGCGCAGATGACCCACGATTTCGCCGTTGCCCAGGAATCAACCGGCTTGCTGGACGTGCCGGGGGTGACCGCCGCCGCCGTCGCGGGCCTGTTCGACGCGGCGGCTTCCTTTTACGAGCAGGCGCCGTGGCGCACCGTGGGCGAACGTCCGATCCGGATCGCCTGTTCCCGGTTCGACAGCAGTCCGTGGTTCGCCACGTTGCTGGGCCAGGGCGGCATGGCGCGCGGCCTGGTCCTCTACGACCAGCTGGAAACCCTCCTGCGCATCCAGCAAGGCGACCTGTCCGAGGAAGAAAACGCCCGGCTGACCGCCGGCCTGGCCGTCATCTTCAGCGGCAAGGAAGACCTGCTGCTCAAGGACGTGGAGGCGGCGACACACCATCGCTGGCGAGTCGTGGCGCTGGATGCCTTTCCCGTGGTCTATCGCATGGAACCCGGCCTGAGCATGCGCCCGCCGCTGGCCTGGGAAGTGCAAGTGCTCGAAGGCTGCCTGCGCGCCATTCCCGAGTTCCTGCGCAAGAAGACGCGCCGCCTCGCGCCGCTGGAACTGAGCGTGCCGACGGCGAATGGTGAGTTGCCGCTGGTGCTGTCGTGGGCGGTGGAGTGAGAGCGCAGCCGCAAGCGGTCTAGTGCAATCTCAAGGGAGTGGTTGCTCAACAGTTAGT
>JAEUIF010000443.1 GCA_016795185.1 Planctomycetia bacterium
CCGCGACCGTGTGCGAAGGCTTCGCGGTGGCGGGCGGCCGGGTGACGAACTTCACGTCCGGCCAGGGTCTGGTCCTGATGAAGGAAGTGCTGTACACGATCTCCGGCAAGCGCCTGCCGGTGCTGATGAACATCGGCGCCCGCGCGCTGACCAGCCAGGGCCTGAACGTCCATGCCGGTCACGACGACCTGATGAGCATCGCCGACGTGGGTTGGGGCATGCTCTTCGGCCGCAACGCCCAGGAAGCCGGCGACCTCTGCCTGATCTGCCGCCGTGCGGCCGAGATGACGCAGACGCCGTTCTTCAACGTTCAGGATGGCTTCCTGACGACGCACACGGTCGAGAGCGTGCGCTTGCCCGAGCCGGCCTTCATGAAGGAATACATCGGCAGCCCGAAGGACAAGCTGATTAACCTGATGGACCCCAACAACCCGGTGATGTCCGGCGTGGTCCAGAATCAGGACAGCTACATGAAGGGCAAGATCGCCCAGCGCTGGTACTACGACCGCGTCGAGGCCGCCCTGGAAGAGTGCTTCGAGCTGTTCTACCAGAAGACGGGCCGGCGCTACGGCTTCGTCGAGGAGCACCGCTGCGACGATGCCGAGTTCATCATCGTCGGCATGGGCAGCTACATGGAGACGGCCAAGGCCACCGTCGATTACTTGCGTGACAAGAAGGGCATCCCGGCCGGCTGCCTGAACGTCTGCTGCTTCCGGCCGTTCGCCGGCAAGCACATCGTCAACGCGCTGAAGAACTGCACCGCGTTCACCATCTTCGAGCGCATGGACGATCCGCTCTCGACCACGGGCAACCACCTGACGCGCGAGGTGAAAGCGGCCTTCTGCGACGCGGCCCTGGGCGTCAACGGCCAGGAGAAGATCGACCGCATCCCGCGCATCTACCACGGCGCGGCGGGCCTGGGCAGCCGCGACGTGCGGCCCGGCGACATCATCGCCGCCTTCCAGAACATGATGAAGCCCGACGGCCAGCACTTCTTCTGCGTCGGCATCGACCACGCCCTGGCGCTGAAGCGCGGCGAGGATCCGGACCTGCGGCCCTCCGGCGGCTTCTCGATGCGCGGCCATTCGGTCGGCGGCTTCGGCTCGGTGACGACCAACAAGGTCATCGCTACTATCGCCGGCAACGTCTTCGGCAAGGACGTGCAGGCGTACCCCAAGTACGGCTCGGAAAAGAAGGGCCTGCCGACGACCTACTACCTGACCATCGGCGACTCGCACATTTACATGCACAGCGAGCTGGAGCACATCGACCTGCTGTGCATCAACGACCCGACGGCCATGCTGAACCCGAACACGCTGGAGGGCCTGCAACCCAACGGCGCGGTCTTCATGCAGAGCGTGCATAGCGAGCCGACCGATGTCTGGAAGCACATTCCGCCGGACGTGCAGGCGCACATCCGCAAGCGCAAGGCGCGCGTCTTCTTCTGCGACATGGTGAAAATCGCCCGCGAGATGGCTTCCGAAGCTGACTTGCAGATGCGTATGCAGGGCATCGTGCTGCTCGGCGCGTTCCTGAAGCTGACGCCCTACGCCAAGGACGCGCAGATGACCGACGAGCAGGTTTACGCCGGCGTCGAGAAGGCGCTGCGGAAGTATTTCGGCAAGCGCGGCGACCGCGTGGTGCAGGACAACCTGAACTGCGTGAAGCGCGGCTACAGCGAGATGAAGGAGATTCCGCAGTCGCTGATCGGCGCGTAAAGCGCACCATCGTCTAGCCGCGAGCCGGTCCTAACGTTTAGCCGCGAGCCGGAGGCGAGCGCTGCGTACCATGATCCAACGTCGGCAACCTGCCGCGAACGTCAACGTCGAGCGGACAGCACTGCGCCGGAGGATCAGGGACTTTTACCGGAGGTTCAATCGGGAAGACTGGTCCGGGTGTTTCGCGCGGCTCGATCCACGCTTGCGGCAGGCCGGCAAGGTGGAAGAGAGCCAGTACCGCGACTCGTTGGCCACCTTTCGCCAAGCCTACGGCGAGGTGGAAATCTGGCACACCCGCGTGAATCTGTACCTGGACGCGAAGAACAACAAACACGACGCGCGGCCATTCGCCTACGTGTACGTCTTCTGGCAGGATGCCCACCAGGCATTCCATGTGTTTCGCGAACGTTGGGTGCTGGATGACGGGAAATGGTACACGCGGGTTATTGGACTCGTGGTGCATCAGCAGGCAGGATGATGACCTTGAAGGCCCAAAGCAAGGTGATCGATGGCTGAGAAGCGTTCATTCTCTGACGACAACATCCCGACGAAGGCGGATGACTACCACGGCACGGCACACTACGTCCGAACCCAACCCGACGTGGCCAGCCAAGGCGTGGAGTCGATCAACATCGAGATGACATTCGAGGAAGCGATGAAGCTGTCATTGTCTATTCAGGCGTGCTTGATGCAGCTGAATCGATACAAGCGTTCGACAACGACCGGGAGGGAAATGGGCCTGCTTCTCTCGGTGAAGACAAAGACCAACTCGATGACGGTCATCGAAAAGCGAGTTCGTCCGGTGGAAGAATGAGAGGCGCTGTTGCAATCGATTGGCGTTAATCGCATGAACTGGCGCGAACAAGCTGTGTCGTCGCACTACCAGACGGCCGTGGCCATCCGGGACGAACTGCGACAGGGCCACGTCGCCGAGGCTGCAATAGGCATTGAGGAGTTGATCGACGCCTTGAGCCGCTCCGAACGCCGGGCCTTGCGCAGCCAGCTGATCCGGCTCATGAAGCACGTGCTGAAATGGCTGGCGCAGCCCGACCAGCGCTCGCGCAGTTGGGCCGGTTCCATCCGCAGCGCCCGCCGCGAGATTCGCGACATTCAGGAGGAGACGCCCAGCCTGACCGATGACGTGATTCGCTCGATGTGGGCTGCTTGCTTGGAAGCGGCCCGCGACGAAGCGCTAACCGAAATGAACCAGGAGACGGACCTTCCAGACCTCTCCTGGCAAGACGTATTCGAGACGAACTATCGGGTTTGAGAACCGCGAAAGGCGTCCGGCTCTCCCGGACGAGGAACACACGATGATTCAGACGAACGGCACGAGCACCAAAGCGCCCTCGATGAACGAGGCCACGCCCAAGGACCCCTTCAACAACAACTGCTACGGCACCATCGTCGATAGCGGTTACAAGCTCATTAGCCTGCCGGTGCTGGACGTCACCGACTTCAACGAGCGCATCATTCGCGGCTACGAGGAAGGCTGGGGCGAGCGCGATTTGCCCGCCGACCTTTCGGTCGCCCGGTCGTTGATTCCCGCCGGCACCGCCAGCCTGCGCGACTTCTCGAACATCGCGCCGGAAATCCCGGAGTACATTCCGGAGAATTGCACCGGCTGCATGGACTGCGTCACCGAATGCCCGGACACCGCCATCCTCGGCAAGGTGCTGTCCGAGAGCGAGTGGTCCAAGAAGATGCAGACCATCCCCGAAGGGGATCGGGAGATGTTCAGCAAGCAGTGGTCGAAGACCAAGAAGTATTACGACGCCGGCAAGAAGAAGCTCGGCGACGGTGGGATGTTTAACATCATCATCGACCCGTCGAAGTGCAAGGGCTGCGCCGAGTGCGTCACCGTTTGCGACGACGACGCCCTCAAAATGATTCCGAAGACCGACCAGGTGATGATCGATTCGCGCAAGAGCCATCGCTACTTCAAGAACATCGGGCCGTCCGACAACAAGTACATCAACGACAACCTGCTGATCGACATGATGCTCAAGGAGGAGACGCACATCTACACCGGCGGCGCGGGTTCCTGCGCCGGCTGCGGCGAGGGCACCGCCCTCCGCATGATGTGCGCCGCCACTGGCTCGAAGTACGGCGACCAGTGGGGCCTGGTGGCTGCCACCGGCTGCAACACGGTGTACACTTCGACCTACCCCTACAACCCGTACCTGGTGCCCTGGACCAACTCGCTGTTCGAGAACGCCCCGGCGGACGCCATCGGCGTGCGCATGCGCTGGGACCAGATGGGCTGGCACGACAAGCCGATCTGGTGCATCGGCGGCGACGGCGCCATGTTCGACATCGGCTTCCAGGCGCTCTCCCGCCTGTTCGCCTCGGGCATGAACGTCAAGGTCTTCGTGCTGGACACGCAGGTCTACTCGAACACCGGCGGCCAGGCCTCGACCAGCACCTACACGGGCCAGAACACCAAGATGTCGGTCCACGGCAAGGCGGTGGGCGGCAAGCAGGAGCGGCGCAAGGAAATCGCGCAGATCGCCATCATGCACCCGCGCACCTACGTGGCCCAGACGACGTGCGCCCACGTCAACCACTTCTACAAGTCGGTGCTCGGGGCCCTCGAATTCGACGGCCCGGCCCTGGTGGTCTGCTACACCACCTGCCAGCCGGAGCACGGCGTGGCGGACAACATGGCCGGCGAGCAGGCCCGCCTGGCGGTCGATAGCCGGGCCTTCCCGATCCTGATCTACGATCCGCGCAAGGGCGACAAGGTCAAGGAACGGCTATCGCTGGTCGGCAATCCGGCCGTCAAGGACGACTGGTTCGTCAACCCGAAGACCAAGGAACCGGTCACCTTCATCGACTTCGCCCGCAGCGAGGGCCGCTTCGCCAAGCACTTCGACAAGGACGGCAACCCCTCGGAAACCCTTGAACGCGCCAAGCAGGACCGCCTGGAGAACTGGCATCTGCTCCAGGAACTGGCGGGGCTGCGTTAACCTTTCGACGCCGCTTGCGGTTTAGCGTGCTAAACCGCAAGCGGCGGACTGCCCTGTCCGCACCCAAGGCCACCCACGACTACACCCCCGGCGAAGTTGTCGCCGCCGTCGAGTTCGTCAAGCGGACCCGCGCGGAACTGCGGACGCTGCGCAAGGTCCGCGTCTGGAAAGACAAGCTGCACATCATCGACGTGAACAAGGACTACTTCGAGGTACGCGGTCTCGGCTATCCCGACGCGGACGTGGTGCCCGTTCTGAAACAGATCAACACCGCCTTCAATCCCGACACGATTCACAACCCGGTCGATCTCGACTACAAGGAGTTCGACACCGGCCGCCGCCACCCCTGGGCCGAAGACCGGGTCATGTAACGGCCGCCCCAAGCACCGCTTGCGGTTTAGCACGCCGAATTCCCCTCTGGACAACCTCTCCCCAGTACGGTAAACACCCTCCCCATCAGGGACCATCCATCCATATCGAGTCGGCGTTCGTAGTTCCGCCTTCAGGCGGTCGAGTCGCTCCACCGCCTGAAGGCGGAACTACGAACTTGGATTCGGGACAGACTTTTGACGGGGGGAGCCGGGATGCGCTCATCGTCCATCCTTGGGGTCGTCTGCGCGGGGTGTGTCGCGGTGCTGGCGGGCTGTACTTCGGCCCGCATGGTGGAGTGCGACCGCGACGGCGGAGTGGTCGCCATTCCCAGCAACACCAACATGTGGCCGACCTACTACCGCGACAACGCGCTGAAGCTGATCCAGGAGAAATGCCCGCGGGGCTACGAGATCGTCCGCGAATCCGAAGTGGTGACCGGCCAGCAGACGCACACCAGCACCCGCACCGACACCGAGGAAGCGCCGACGCTGATGCTGGGCGGCTCCGAGGGCAACACGGACGCGAAGAAGCAGGGTGGCGAAAAGCGCTCGGAAGCCTTCGGCGGTGTGGCGGTGCCGCTCGGTGAAACCAAGCAGACCACGGAAGGCACCACCACGACCTACGACCTGACGGAGTACCGCATCTTCTACAAGGCGAAGCCGTGAATCGCATAGTTCACAGCGCCGCCCGCTGTGCGCGGCTCCCTCCTACAAGCAACGCGTCTTCACTGCCACGGACCGTCGGGTTCGGAAGGTTAGGATGCTGTGCATAGACCAAACGAAAAGCCGCCCACGGTTGACCAGGTTGTGACCGCCGGCGACGCCCTGCTGGAGCGGTGACACGGATGCCAGGTGCTTCACTGGCGGGCGCCGCTCCAGCAGGGCGCCCAACAAGAACGCACCGGGCGGAGGTCATCCTCCACCCGGTGCGTTGGAAGTCAACTGGGCGGGGCGATCACGGCTGACCGCGGCCGAGGACCGGCGAGCCGTACTCGAAGGCCCCGATATCGACGCGCGGGCCAGCCTTCCGCATGTGACCGCGCTGATCGACGGTCAGCTTGTCGATGCTGAACGGCGAGGTGGCCAGAACGCTATTGTTGCCCCGGTTGATGGCCGGGCTGCCCTTGAGCAGGGCAATCGTCCTGGTCGGGCCGCCGTTGTTGGCCAGTTGGCCGATCTTCGGGTCAAAGACGTTGAGCAAGTCGCCGAAAAGCGGATCGCAGTCATCGAAGCCACAGCTGCCTTCGGCGTCGCCGATCAGGTTGCAGCCCAGGCTGTTGACGCGGCCATAAACGTCGTTGCCGCAGTCGGCAAGGTTCAAGGCGATCAGCGTGTTGAGCATCTCGATGCCGTAGCCGTAGCTGACGCCGTAGACGAGGCTCGGCCCCTTGTCGCCGCACTCGCACTCGTCGCCGCTGTAGAGGCCGCCGCCGCGGCCCTCACCGTCGCAATCGTCGCCCTCGCCACCCTGGGCCACGTTGTAGGCGATGGTGTTGTTGACGAGGCGCGCGTAGCTGCCGGCCTGGATGAACAGACCGCCGCCCGCCCCGTCGCCGCCGCGGCTCTTCTTGTCGGCGTCGTCGGCCTCGCCGCCGAGGGCTTCGTTGTAGGCGAAGGTGCAGTTGGCAAGGATCAGCTGATAATCGCCGCCCTCGCCGCCGCTGAAGCCGTAGCGGCTGTAGCCGTAGTTGGTGCCCAGCGCCAGACCGCCGCCCAAGCCGTGCCCGCCCTTGACGCGGTCGGCCTCCCCGCGGTTGTCGGCGTCGCCGCCCTGGGCCACGTTGGTGTCGAAGGTGCTGCGGGTCACCTGGGTCTGGACGTACGGGTCGGTGAACAGGCCGCCGCCGATGCCGTCGCCGCCGTAAGCGCGGTCGTCGCAGGAATTGCTCGAGCCGCGCGTCTCGGCGTCGCCGCCGCGCGCAGTGTTGCCCTTGAATGTGGTCGTGGTGACGTTCAGCACGCTGTCGAAGTACGAACTTCCCTTTACCTCGGCGAATCGCGGCCCGGACGACCCACCGCCGTGGGCGACCGCGCCGCCAATGCCGTCGCCGGCGTAAGCCTCGCCCTGACCGCCGATCACGGCATTGCCGCCATTCGCCTCGTTGCCGGTGAAGGTGCTGAGGGTCACGCTGAAGTTTGTGGAAGAACGGTTGTGGCCGCTCCCGCCGAGGGCGAGCGCGCCGCCCACGCCGTTGCCGCCGTAAGCCCACAGGCCGTCGAAATCGTCCGCCCCATCGGGGTCATTGACCGTGGCTTTGCCACCGTTTGCCTTATTGGCGGTGAAGGTGCTCGAGGTGATGGACAGGGTACCGCTAAACCGGCTGGCCTGGCCGACCGACACCGCGCCGCCGTAGGCATCGCCGCCCTGGCCGCCCTCGCCGCCGGACACGTCCGCTTCGCCGCCCTGTGCTTTATTGGCGTTGAACAGGACGTTGGCGATGGTAACGCCCACCTGACCGTTCACTGCCAGGCCGCCGCCGGAGGCGCGGCCCGCGTAGGCGTAGCCCCCGTTGCCCTCGGCGCCATCGAGAATGGCATCGCCGCCCAGGGCCTGGTTGCTTTGCAGGGTCGAGTTCTTGATGTTCAGGCGACTAACGAGCGGCCCGTCCTCTTTGTGCCTGTCCTGGCCCTGGCCGAAGAAGATGCCGCCGCCGGACGCCTGGCCGCCATCCACGTAGCCGAAATCGAATTCCGCGGCGCGATTTCCCTTGCCGCCCTCAGCTTTGTTACCGGAGAAGGTCGAAGAGGTGACCTGGGTCAAGCCCCGGCCACCGTACTGCGCCAGACCGCCGCCGTAGCCGTCGCCACCATCGGTGCTCCCTTCGGCTCCGCCGAAGGCAGCGCCGCCCTGCGCCGTGTTGCTCCTGAAGTCGCTGCTGGTGATGGTCAGGTTGCCGTAGAACGGCAGGCGCTCCGTCTGATACCCGCAGCAATCGACGGGGAGGTCAAACCGCGTGCCGGCCGCGACGCCGCCGCCGAAGGCGCTGCCGCCGCGGGCGTAATTGCCGCCTTCAAAACTGTCGTCGACCGTCGCCTGCCCGCCCTGGGCCTGATTCTGGATGAAGTTATCCTTGGACAGGACCACGTTGGCCTGGACGCTGAAGAACAGGCCACCGCCGGAGGCGTCGCCGCCGATCGCCTCGTTGCCTTCACCGCCGGTAAATTCCGCATTGCCACCCTGGGCCAGATTCTGGCTGAAGGTCGTGCCGGTAATGGTGATCGCCGCCGTGCTTTGGCCCGGGGCCGGGGGATACTTGCTGCCATACGGGCCGCCCAGCGCCGCGCCACCGCCGAAGGCAGCGCCGCCGCGGGCGGTGGAATAGTACTCATCGAAGCCCTCGGCCCCGCCGCCGATGGCCTGGTTGCGGAGAAAGGTGCTGTTGGTGATGCTGATGGACGGAATGTCGCTCGCCTGGTCGTTCGGGCCGGCGAACAGGCCGCCGCCCGCCGCGAAGCCGCCGATGGCGTCGCCCTCAGCGCCGCTAAAGCCGCCCTGGGCCAGGTTGTCGCGGAACAGGGTATTCGTGATCGTCAGCTTGCCCTTGAAGTGGGCCACGCCGCCGCCCTTGGCGAAGTAGCCGATGCAGTCGTCGTCCCAGTTGTCGCCGGCTTCCGCCTCGTTGTACGCGATCGTGCTGTTGGTGACGGTCAGCGCACCATAGCTGGCGATGCCGCCGCCGATGGCGTCACTGTTGCCCTCGCAACCGTCGCCCAGCACGTAATTGTTTTGAATGATGGAATTCGCGACCGACAGCGTACCGAAGCTCAGAATGCCGCCGCCCTGCGCGCCGAAGTCGGAATCGGCGTCGGCGTAGCCGCCCGTGATGGTGACCCTGGACAGCGAGAGCTTGGCCCCCTGCTCGATAATAAAAACGCGATCCGTACCATCTTGCAGCAAGGTCGCATTTGCACCCGAAGCCACACGAATGGTCAGCGCGCCGCCTCCGGAAGCAATCACCAAGGGATTGCCGAGATTGGGGCTTTTGGGAGCGTCGGTGGTATTGAGATCGAAGACCACGCCCGCCTTGAGGTTGATAACGTCCGCCGCGGCGGTGGAATTCGCCTTGTCGATGGCCGCGCGCAATTGATCGATGGTGCTGACGTTGAACGTCGCCGGAACCTCGCGCGCCTCCAGCGCTTCCAACCGAAGTTGGACGCGGCGCTCGCGGCTGACCGACCGACCCTGCGGACGGGTTTCCAAGGTGTCGTGCAGCCACTGACGAAACTTCCCGAGGATCATCATGGGAGAGTATTCTCTGTTCGGGGAAAGGGGGAATGTGGAGGTTCCGTTGGGGCAAAGTTCGCCGTTCGATTATGAAATGCGTCCGGCGGTCCTGCAACCAAAAAAACGCCACAATCCAAATACCTTGCCCACCTCGCCCCCGTTACCGCCGTTACAACCGGGCGGTGAGCGGCGACGCGCCACGGCCCACAACGACTATAGTCGGCCAACTTGGCTGGGTTGTCAGAAGTACGTCGGGCTTTCCAGCCCGACACGCAGCGCCGGCGGTGAGTGGTACAACGCTCGCCCGCACCGTCAGTTCGGCCAGTCGCCGGTGCGACGAGTCGGGCTGGAAAGCCCGACGTACTTTCGCCGTTACGCCACCTCGCAGATGACCTGGCGCAGCTTGCCGTTGGGTGGGGCCAGGATGGCTTCCTCCAGCCGCAGTTCCAGCTGGATCGGCTGGCCGAAGAACTCGTCCATCAGCTTCGCGACACGCTGCGCCTGTGCTTCCGTCCAGCGGCTGTCGGGAACCAGGCGGACGATCATGTGCGTCGGCGATTTCTGAATCAGTTGATACTGCCGATAGCCGGCAATGTCGCTCATGGGATAGGTCAGGCCGTAGCTGGATTTTTGCCGGCCGTCGGGCAGCACGAGCATCGGCCGCTGCTTGCCGTCCACGCGGGTCAGCAGCGGCAAACCCCGGCCGCAGGGGCACCGCGTCGGCCCCAGCGTGACCTCGTCGTGGAGGTGGTAGCGAATGAACGGGCCGCGAAAGTTCTGGAGCGTCGTCAGCAGCACCGTGCCGGTCTCGCCCGGCGCGCAGGGTCGGCCGGCCTCATCCACCACTTCGAGGATCACATTTTCCGCGTGAACGTGCAAGCCGTGGCCTTGGGGGCAGGGCGACGCCAGGTAGCCCGCCTCCGTACAGCTGTACGTATTCTTCACCGGCACGCCGAAGGCTCCTTCGATCAGGATTTGCGCTTCCGGCGATAGCGGATCGGAAATGCCCTGAATGACGCGCAGCCGGGGTAGCTTGCCGCCGCCTTCTTCTTGCAGCAGGCGGGCCAGCACTTCGAGGTTCGACGGATAGCTGGTGAGATAGTCGGGATCGACGCGCCGCAGCCATTGCAGCTGCTTCCGGTGGTCCACCTGCACCTCCAGACCGTGGCAGGGGCCTTGAATCAGCAGCGGCTTGAGCGACGAGCGCCAGGCGTCGTAAGTCACCCCTTCGAGAAACGGCAGCAACTCCGCGCCGGTCTTGCCGGTGGCGCGAATGGAAGCCAGGCTGCCGGCCGGCTGAATGTTGCACCATTCGAGGTCGCGCAGGTAGAAGGCGCTCCACCAGAGCTGCACGACGTTGGTCTGCAAGACCCGCAGCGGAGTGCCGGTGCTGCCCGAGGTATGCGCGATCTGCGCGGCCTGCGTGCCGGACGGCAGCGCCGCGGCCTGAAACTCCGCGAAGCGCGCCTGATACACCGGCCGCGTCAGCACCGGGATGCGGCGGAAGTCGTCCCAGGATTGAATCGCGGCAGGCTGGATGCCCGCCTCAGCGAAGAGCCAGCGATAGTAGGGCACGTGCGTCGCACAGTGCATCAGCAATTCGCGCAGCTGAACGAACTGGCGCTGCTCCA
>JAEUIF010000446.1 GCA_016795185.1 Planctomycetia bacterium
CGACCGCGAGCTAGGCCAGTCCCAGCCAGGCGAGCTTGCTGTGCGGGGGCATGCCCTGGTTCAAGCTGCCGGACAGCGATTGCGACATCGGCAACACATCGCCCACCGCCAGAATCGCCAGCAGCACGGCAGCCGGCGTCAGGGACATTCCCATCCAGAGGCCGATCAGCGTTTCGCCCAGGAAGAGGAACAGAGCCGCCAGCCCGAGGGCCGCGCTCCAGCAATAGCGGGAACCGTCCAGGAACAGGCGTTGCTGCTCGGCGCGTTGCTCGCGGGCTTCCAGTGCGGCGGCGACCGGGGTCAGCACGCCGGTCATCGTCCAGAACAGGCGTTCGCCATGGTCGATCAGTCGCTTGGCCACCGCGTAGACGGCGACGAGGGCCAGCCCCAGCCAGGCGCCGATCACGATCTGCACCAGTTGGCCGCGCGTGATGCGCGCGAGGCTCAGGATGAAGTTCCACAGTCCGTACCCCAGCAGGCTGCGCGCCGCGGTTCGGCCGGCGCGGGCGAATCCCAGCTGCATTTCCGGCTCTTCGCGAAAGCTCAGCACGGCCTTGGCCAGTCCACAGCACAGCGTCACCAGCAAGGTCACGCCGGCCAGCGCGGTCAGCCCGTGCCCCTGACTGACCACCCAGATGCTCGCGGCACAACGCAACAGCGCGGCGGGAATGTCCACCATGTTCAGCAGATCGAAGCGCTGAAAAGCCCAGAGGACGCCGTCGAAGGTGTTCAGGACGAAGGTCAGCGACAGGTTGACGCCCACGATCAGCAGGGCCAGGCGAGCTTCGCCGACCTGTTCGGCCGGCACATGGAACCAGTCGGGGAACCCCGGTAGCAGCAGCGCCACCGCGCACAGCACCAGCAAACCGACGCCGCTCAGCATTACCAGGGCCGTGTTCAGCGTGGCGTTGATCGCGGCGCTGTCCTGCCGGGCGCGATGAAACGCGATCCAGCGGCCGACCGAGCCGCGCACCCCCACGTCGAGCAGCCCGAAGTAACCCGTGAGCGACCCGATGACGATCCACAGGCCATAGGTGCTGTCGCCGAGGTTCTTGAACAGAAACGGCGCGACAAGCATGCCGACGGCAAACTCGACGGCCATGCCCAGGTAGTTCCAGATAGCATTGCGAAGGACGATGCGCTGGCGGCTCATGATTCCCTTCCCGCGGGGCAAGCTGTCCGTGCCAGTATTTTGCGAAGGGGTAATCTACCCGCGACCGCCGTTTGAATGCAACGTCACCCTGGCAGGCTGCGTAAATCACGAGCGGCCGGGCAACTTCTGCTGCCCGGCCGCTGGTGGTTGGTGCGCGTGGCGTTCACGCCTTCGCGTCGAACAAGCCGGGCTAGATGCCGTCCAACCGCTGCCGGACGCGCTCGGCGTAGTCGGGCGAGAACTCGACGCCGAGCCAGCGTCGGCCGAGTTTTTTCGCGACCGCGAGGGTGGTGCCGCTGCCCGCGAACGGGTCGAGCACCAGGTCGCCGGGGTTGCTCGATACACTGATGATCCGCTCCAGCACCGCTTCGGGCATTTGACAGGGATGGCCGGTGCGTTCCTTGAAGGTGCCGCAGACCCGCGAGACGTACCAGGTGTCGCTGTCCGGCCGGAAGCTGCCCTCGCCTTCCTGCGGACGCAGTACCCAGGTGTCATCCGGCAGCTTGCCTTTCGGGTTCGCCCGGCGGTCGGCATACGTGGTCTGGCGCGCGGATGCGACGCGGATGGCGTCGGCGTTGAAGGTGAAATCGGCCGGATCGACCACATAGTAGAAGATGTGGGCGTGACTGCGGTTGAACTTGCGCGTGCAATTGACCCCGAAGGTGTAGTGCCAGATGATCCAGTTGCGCAGCGTCAGGCCGAGGGCATCGAGGCGGACCTTGAGTTCGGCGGCGTATTCATCGCCGATGGCCACGTAGAAGGAGCCATTCGGCTTCAGCACGCGGCGCACCGCGGCAAACCACTTCTCGGTCCAGGCCAGATAGTCTTCCTTGGCCCGGCTATCCTCGTAGCGGTCGTACTCGTAACCGATGTTGAACGGTGGATCGGCGAAGGCCAGGTCCACGCAGCCGGCGGGCAGCGCGGCTAGGTGCTGGAGGCAGTCGCCGGTCAAGACTTCGTCGCAGGGGTGCATGGGGAC
>JAEUIF010000450.1 GCA_016795185.1 Planctomycetia bacterium
CGCGCAGCGCACCCTGGGTTGCGGGCCATTCGCAGTTGCGCCTACCGCGAAGCGGTTGTACAAACCGCAATGGGCGGCCTTGTCAAACCCGTCGGGGTATACCGGAACTTTTCGCCCCAATACCCAGGGTGCGCTGCGCGACCCTGGGCTGTGGAGTACAACCGCTTCGCGGTAAAGAGCGCCAGCACGCTTCGTTTCGCGCGAAATCCCCGTTACCGCGCACCAGTTTCGCTTTCAGGCGATGCTCGGCGAACACTGCCTGAAGTTGGAACTGCGAATGTTCAAGCGTCCCCGGAAAACCCGTCAAGAATCGTCCCCACCGTCCGGCGATAGACGATGCCCCGCTCCAGCGGAAACAACTGCAAACCCTCGGCGCGCAGCCTTGGTGCGTGGTCGTGCTCGTAGCGCTCGAACGCTTCGCGGGACGGAAAGCGATAGCGCACATCATACGTCAGCGGTGGTGCATCGAGGGCGACGATGTCGGCGGCCGTCGCGCCGCCTGCCATGACCTCGCTGATGTGCCCGCCACGTAACCAGCGCAGCCACTCGTCGGCGATCTCGCGGTCGGGAAAGGTCGCGGTGACGGTGTAAGCGATTTCGCTCATCGGCATCTCCTCGCGCTGGACTCGCGGCGCGCGGCCTGAATTCCGCATTTTTTCACTGACAGCCAATTGCAACCAGGGTATCCTATTCCTTCATCGGCTGGTCAAGCCACCGAACCTGCCACCTTGCCTTGCCCCGCCGCGATAAGACGCTCCGCTTCCTCCCACCCCTACCTTCCTTCCGAGGGGCCTTCCATGAAGCCTGTATCGTCCACCTCCGGTGTCTCGATCTCGCGTCGTCAACTGTTGCAAGCCAGCGCCGCCGGCATGCTAAACCTGACCGTGCCCGGCATGGTCGCGGCACGTGTGGATGCCAACCGCTCCACTCAGGGCGCTGCCGAGAAGTCGTGCATCTTCATCCTGCTCTGCGGCGGTCCCAGCCACCTCGATACCTGGGACCTGAAGCCGAGTGCCCCGACTGAAATTCGCGGGCCGTACAATCCGATCGCGACCGCCGTGCCCGGCATGCGCATCAGCGAGTTGCACACCCGGCTTGCGCCGTTGACGAAGCACTTTTCGTTGATCCGCTCGATGACCCATCCGGGCAATATCAGCAACCACTTCGATGCGATGCACAACTGCCTGAGCGGCCAGCACGCCGCCCCGGCGGATTCGCCCTACATGGGGTCGATTCTGGCCAAGGTGCGGCCCACGCAGCGCAACGTCGCTTCCTATGTCTGGCTGATCAAGTGCGTGGGCGATCCGGTCTTCTGCGCCCCGAACATCGGCACCGGCGGTTCACTCGGTTCGCCCTACGCGCCGCTGTTCATCGGTTCGGCCGACAATCATCCGGCCAAGCCCAACTTCAAGCCGCCGGATGGCTTCTTGATGACCGAAACGCCCGAGCGCATGTTGGCCCGTCGCCAACTGCTGGAGGGTCTGGACCAGCCCAAAGCAGCGAAGCAGCAGCAGGAATGGCAGGATATTCACCGGCGCGGGCTGGACCTGACTTCCGGCTCTGGGCCGCAGCGGGCCTTTGAACTTGACCGTGAAGACCCCCGGCTGCGCGACCGCTACGGACGCAATCCGCTGGGCCAGAACTTGCTGCTGGCGCGGCGGCTGGTCGAGGCGGGCGTCGGCTTCGTGACCGTCAACGGCTGGACTGGCCCCGCGCCAGGGCAGACGGGCGGCGGCCCACCCAGTTCTAGCTGGGACATGCACGGCGCGGAAATGGGCATGGGCAACGCCTTCGGCAACGGCTCCTACGGGATGGGCTGGTGCTTGCCGGTGCTGGATCATGCACTCTCGTCGCTGCTAGTCGATCTGGAGGAACGCGGGCTGCTCGACAGCACCCTCGTGGTGGTGTCGGGTGAATTCGGCCGCACGCCGCGCATCAACCAGAACAACGGCATCCCCGGCCGCCAGCACTGGCCACAATGCTACTCGGCCATCCTGGCGGGCGGCGGCATTCGCGGCGGCGCGGTCTACGGCGAATCGGATAAGATCGCGGCCTACGTCAAGGATAAGCCGGTCCGTCCGCAGGACCTCAGTGCCACCATCTATCACGCACTGGGCGTGCCCTACGAAGCGCGGCTGTCAAAGGACGGTGTGTCCCGCCCGCTCAGCACGGGGCAGCCGCTGATGGATTTGTTTGGTTGAAAGGCAGTTGCGCAGGCCACATGACCAATGGTCCGCAGTTCCCCCGAGGGCGGAACTGCGGACCCGTGCAATCACTTCACTCATTACTCCGCCGGCAGCGGATAGACCTTGGCGATGTTCTCCAGAATCTGGTCGTAGTCATCCGGCACTGCCTCGAAGCCCGTCAGCTTCCACATGGTCAGCAGCTGCTTGCCGAGAATCGTCTTGTGGGCGCCCACCAGGCCGTCCTTGAAGCGCTTCAGCGTGGCATCGTCGAGCGAGTCCTTGCGATAGGCGACGACTCCGGCGGGAAAGATCGGCGATTCGACCGCGACCTTGAGCTGGTTGCAGCGGCCGGGCTTGCGCCGCTTGTAGCAGTCCAGGGCGATGCCGTCGATCAGCACGGCGGCGGCTTCTCCGTCGACCACTTCATCCAGCGCGTCCTCGGCATTGCCGCTGGCGACGACCTGGCTCAGATATTCTTGCGGTGAGCACTGGCCGCATTCCTGGCAGCAGGTTTCCAGGAACAGGTGGCAGTGGCCCCGGCTGCCCTTGGGGAAGTTCAGCTTCTTTTCCTTCAGGTCGGCGAAGCCGCCGACGTCACTGTCCGCCTTGACGACGAGCAGTGCCCGCAGGTGCTTCTCCTGATTGACGGCGATGCACAGCGGCCGCAGGTCCGGATACACTTGCCGCGCCCAGGCAAACTCGAAGCCGTGGAAGATGCCGACATGGACCTGCTGGTCCATCAGGCGGCGGCCCAGATCGCGGGCGTCGCCCGTTTTCACCAGATTACCGTTCATGCCGGTCTGTGTGGCCATCAGCGTGCCAAAGGGCTTGGCCATCAGGTCAACCAGCGAGTCGGGCACGTCGCGGAACAAGCTGCCGATCATACCGATCTGGATGGTCGGCTTGCTCGGTTTGGCTGTTTCGCTGGCTCGTGTAGGTTCGATCGTCAGCAGGCCGCCTACGGCGACGGCGATAGCCAGGCACCATCCGATGGACTGTTTCGGCCAGAGCATCATGCCCGCTCCTGTTTGCCCGGAACCCCCGGCTTGCTGCGGCGCGCATCCGGACGCGCCGCACTATACCGGCATTCACAATTCATTCAACA
>JAEUIF010000456.1 GCA_016795185.1 Planctomycetia bacterium
GTCGCCAGTGCCGTTCTTTGCCAGCATCACGAAGATGGGGTCGCGCCATGGAGGGCCTCCCAACAGGGACAGAGGTTTGCCACGGCGTGAGCTTAAACTACGGGTCAAGATGGGGTTGGCCGAACGCATACATCTATCCCGTTCTGTTGGCACAGCGCCGGCGAACTGCCCAGTAACCGTCGTCGAACTCGCTCAGTCGCTCTACGACGGCCAGGACTGTGCCTTCGCGCTGCACGATGCGTTGCTCGACGCCGGCCTGACCGAGTTCGCCGAACACTTCAGGCAAGAATCCTGGCACCCGAAAGGATGCTGGGCACTCGACCTCGTGCTGTCGAAGTCGTGAACCGGCATTTCATTTCGTCGCAGGTGAATTCGTTTCAACTGGCCATTCCGTAACCAAGCAGTCTCGAACGCCGCGATTCCGCTTCAAAGCCCCGCGTCCCCGCCGGTGAAACGATCAGTTCCCTTCCGATTGACAGTCAATGCGGCAACCCAAAGACGTAGTAAGTCAGACAGAGCAGCGCCAGGACCGCGCCGCCGCCGGTGACTTCGCGCCAACGGCCTGCGCCGACCTTCATCACCGGGTGCAGGATCAGGCCGGCGGTCAGGCCGTTGCCGATGTTGAAGCTGAAGAGCATCAGGGCGATGGTCGCCAGGGCGGGCACGCATTCGGTCCAGTCGTGGACGTCGATGCGCGTCACCGAGCCGAACATCAGCACGCCGACCGCGATCAGGGCCGGGCCGTAAGCGTAGTCCAGTTGCTGCAACGGTTCGAGCAGCGGGATGATGAACAGCGTCAGCACGAACAGGCCCGCCGTCACCAGCGAGGCGAGGCCGGTGCGTGCTCCTTCGCGCACGCCGGCCGCCGATTCGATGTACGCGCCGCTCGTTGAAGTGCCGACCAGGGCACTGAAGATCGAGGACAGCGCATCCACCAGCATGGGCCGTTCGACTTCGGGCAGGTTGCCCTGTTCGTCGAGCATGTCGCCGGCCGCCGCCACGCCGATCAGCGTGCCGAGCGTGTCCAGGAAGCTGACCAGGAAGAGCGTCAGCAGCACGGGCAGGAAGGGCAGGTTCAGCACGCCACGCACGTCGAGCGTGAAGGCGATTTCACTCAGGTCGTATTTGCCGGTGAAGGGCAGCGCGAACACGCCGTCCGGGGCCTTACCGACGCCGATCAGGTAGCCGGCGACGGCGGTGGCCAGGATGCCGATGAGGATCGCGCCGCGCACCCGGCGGATCATCAGAACCGCAGTCAGCACGAAGCCGCCGATGGCCAGCTGCACCTTCGGATCGCCGAAGTGGCCGATTTTCACCGGCACCTCCGGGGCGCGGAGCAGCACGCCGTCGGGTTCCGCCAGCAACGCCTGATACGGCATGCCCGTGACGAAGCTGGTGACGATGCCTGTCTTGTACATGCCGAGGAACATCAGGAACAGGCCGATGCCGACGCCGAAGCTGTGCTTCATGCTCGGCGAAATCGAGTTGGCCAGCCAGGTGCGTAGCCGGAGCAGGGTCAGGATGAGAAAGGCGACGCCGCCGACGAAGACGGTGCCCAGCCGTTGCTGCGGGGTGACCGCGATGGCCAGGCCGCCGAGACCGAAGGCAATGAATGCGTTCTCACCCATGTACGGCGCGACCGCCAGCGGCCGGTTGGCGTACAGGGCCATCAGCAGGGTGCCGAAGATCGCGGTCAGGATGGTGGCCACGGTGCAAGGCCCAGCGGGGATGCCGGCATGCACCAGGATGGCGGGGTTGACGACGATGATGTAGGCCATCGTCGCGAACGTGGTGACGCCGCCGAGCACCTCGCCACGGACGTTGCTGCCGCGCTCGTCGATGCGAAAGAAGCGTTCGAGCCGCGAAGGTTCCGGGGCGGGAGCATCGCTGGCCAAGGCAGAGCCTCCGTTTTTAGTACAGCAACTTCTGCAACTTGTCCCGGTACTCGTCGGCCAGGTCGCTGCGAGCGCCGATGACCTGGAAGATCTTGACCATCGTTTCCTTGACCTTGGTCCGGGCCAGTTCCTTGTCGTTGGCGGCGGCCCGCAGCAGGTATTCCAGGGATTCTGCATACTTGGCCTGGGCGGCGAGCAGGCAGCCGAACTCGTAGCAGACTTCGGGGTTGTTCGGCTCTTCCTCGACCTTGCGACGCAGCAGCTTCTCGTAGCCGAGGTCGCGCGTGGAAGCGCCGAGCGAGAGCAAGCCGCGCAGCCGATCCACTTCGGTAGCCAGCGCGCCGTGCGGAATCACTCGGTCGAGGACTTCCGTGGCCTCGGACTTCTGGCCCTGGTCGATGAGCACCCGCGCCAGGCCGACCTGCGACGTTTCGTGATTGCGGTCCAGTTCCAGCGCCTGGCGATAGAGTTGTTCGGCCTCGGCGGGTTTGCCGGCTTCGAGTTTCGCCGCCGCATCGGCCAGCTTGTCGGCTTCCGAGGGGCAGACCTGGTCGAGGAACTTCCGCAGATGGGCTTCGGGCAGCATGCCGAGAAATTCGAGGACCACCTGGCCGTTGCGAATCGCCTTGACGGCGGGGATGGACTCGATGCGGAAATCCTGCGCCAGCTGCTGGTTCTCCTCGACATCGACCTTGGCCAGCAGGACCTCGCCCTTCCGTTCGTCGACCAGCTTTTCCAGCAGCGGGGCCAGCGCGCGGCAGGGGCCGCACCAGGCTGCCCAGAAATCGACGATGACGGGTTTTTCGCGCGATTTTTCGAGGACTTCCTGCTCGAAAGTGGCTTCCGTGACTTCGCGAATCCAAGGCGAGGCACTCACCGGACTTCCTCCTCCCGTTCGCGGGCTGGTCCATTGCGGGACAGGCAGCCCCTGGCAGGGTTTAACGTTGCAATACTCGGCCCCTGGGCCGAAGATAT
>JAEUIF010000480.1 GCA_016795185.1 Planctomycetia bacterium
AAGTTGATCTTGGCCAGCATGTAGCGGGCCTCATCCACCACCTTCAGCGGGCTGTTCAGGGCGTCGAAAAAAGCCTGCCAGAGCAGCGTGCCCATCATCACGAAAGCCGGGTAGGGCACCGGCGTCTCGCCCACCCGCAAGATGTCCTGCTTGCTCAAAAACGTGAAGGTCGCGGTCGTGACGATGGGCGGCAGAAAAGCCCACAGGTAGCCGAGGAACGATTGCCGGTAGGTGGCGCTGATGTCGCGGACGAACAGCCGCCAGGCCAGCTCGCGGGAAGCCAGCAAGTCGCGAAACATCTCCCGCGCCATGCGCCCCGGATGCCGCAACGGCGATTCCGGGGTGTAAACGACGACCGGCAAGTCGGCGGCCGCCTCGGCCGCGGGCGGAGACGGCGCGGGCGCTGCGCTGTCAGTTTCTTGTACCATAGGGGCGGCCAGGTCACTCATCGTTCAAGGGTCGCCGGCAGCAAATCATGACGGAATCCACGGCTCACTTACGGCCGCGAGCCTTCAGCCAGGCTTCCAGGTCGGCGGGGCTGGTAAAATCCAGCAGCGCCTCGCTCAGTGCCTCCAGCCGGGCCAGCGACAGGGCTGCCACCCGGGCCTCGGCGGCCGGCTCCAACCCGCCCAGCCGCTTGCGCAGCAGCCGCCGGACCAGTTCCAGCGCTTCCTCCTCCCGCCCTTCTTTTCGGCCCCAATCCTGCAAGCCCAGTGCCTTGCCCATGATCACCTCGCGTCGTGCCGGCGGCAGTTGTGCCACATCCTGCTTGAACGCAGTCTTTTCCTAGGGCGTCAGCGGCAAAGGCGCTCAGGAGGCGCGCAAACTAGCCGGGTGCTGCTGCTCATGCCAGTCCTGTTCGATTTCCCGGTTACGGCGCAGCACCGCGTCCCGATCCGGCCAGGGCAAAGGCGGAGCCACGTCGGCCGCGTGCCCCCAGCCAAAATTGACCATTGGAACTTCCCGGTGGTAAGCAGTCGCGAGCCAGGAAATGTCGCGATACTGGACGCCGATGGCGTGGAGGGCTTTGGTTGCCGGTCCGGTAAATGGAGACGTGGTAACCTCGTGCAGGAACACGTCCAGGAACTCTTTTTCTGCCGGCGTCAGGATGGCCATGTCACGGCGCTCCGTTCTTTGCATTCTCTTGTGCGTCCGCCAGCTGTACCTCGGCAGGAGTGAAGTAGGTTGCATACTGCACTCCAGGACCGACAGTCGAGATGTACCCTTGCAGCGTGCCTCCGGCCCATCCGGCTTGAAGGGCGGCCCACTCCGCTGCCTTCTCCGGATAGCGCCGGACTACGGGCACACCGGGCGGCGGCAGCCCAATCATCCCCTGTTGAAATCCTACCGCCTGACCGCACAACGGACAATCCAGAGCGGCTAGCCCCCGGTAGAACAACGGTGCTTCCGTCTGATACCATTCGAGATGCCAGTCCTCGACCATTTGCAGACAGTGGGGGCACGGCTGTTTCGGCGGCACGTCAGGCGCTTGCTGGTTGTTTGAGTCCGTTCAGCGCAGGCATTCAAGCCGATTTAAGTGTCTGTCCCAGAAGCCCCTCGCCCCTGGCGAGAAAGGGGTTGGGTGAGGGGGAACAGGCTCGCAGCGCCGCCTCAAACGCCGCCACGCACACCGGCCGGTCAAACTCCTCCTCGGCCAGCCGCCGGCCCCGTTCGCCCATCGCGTTGAGTTCTTCGGAGTGCTCCACTCCCCAGCGGATCGCCTCGACCAGCCGCGCGGGCGCATCCGGCTCGATGCACACCCCCGACTGCGCCCGCCGCGTGACCTCGGCCACCTCGCTGTCGGCATCCACCGCCGCGATATACGGCCGCCCCGCCGCCAGGATACCGTAGAGCTTGCTCGGCACGATGCAGCCCGCCAGGCCCTTTTGCAGCGGGATCAGGTGGACGTCGGCCGCGCCCAGCGATTCGGCCAGCCGTTCCTTGGGCTGGTACGGCAGAAAGCGGACGTGCTTCAGTCCCTGGGCCTGGGCCATCAGGTCGGCCTTGGCCGCTCCCTCGCCCACGAAGATGAATTCCACGGGTTCCGTCTGCAAGGTCTTGGCCGCCGCCACGATGTGGTGCAGTCCCTGGGAAAGTCCGTGGTTGCCCGAGTACATCACCACCAGCCGGCCGTTCGCGTTCCAGCTTTGCCGCAGTGCATTGTGCCGTTCGACCGGACGAATCGCCCCAGCGTCCGCCCAGTTGGGTACGATGGCCAGCTTGCGTCCGTCGATGCCCCGCGCCAGCACCCGGCGCTGCATGTCCTCGCCCAGCACGATGATCCGGTCCGCCTGCCGTAACCCGACTTGCGTCGCCCAGTAGAGCAGCTTCGTCACCAGCCCCGGCCGCAGCCGGCCCATGATCAGGCCCACTTCGGGGTACAGGTCTTGCAGGTAGTACACCAGCCGGCAGCGGTGCCAGCGCTTCAGCACCGCCCCCAGCACCCCCAGCACCGGCGGGTCGGTCTCCACGATGATGACGTCCGGCCGCCGCTGCCGCCAAGCCGCCCAGGCCGCCAGCACCAGATAGCTCAGCAGCCCGATGACCCGGCCAAGGAAACTGCGCTTGCTGAAGGTGCGATTGCCGACCCGGAGAATCTCGACGCCCTGGTGCTCCTCGCGTTGCAGCCAGCGCACGGGCTGCTCGGCCGTCACAAAGTTCGGCCGACCCGCGATGACCGCCACCCGATGCCGCCGCGCCAGATCGCTGCACAGTTCGGTGAGCAGTTGCCCAGTGGCCTCCACATCCGGCCAGTACGAGCGGTTCAAAAACAGCAGGTCCACGTCTCTGCCCGCTTGCGGTTTAGCACACCCACCCACCGCTTGCGGTTTAGCGCATTTTGCGAGCGGCTGTAGCGGTCCGCACAGCGGAGCCTACGGCGATTTTGTAGGGTCCGCTGTGCGGACCGAAGCGCCCGGTGCTACATCCACTTGCGAAACGCTCTAGCACCGCCAGCCGCTCAATAATTCATCATCACCGCTTCCAGGTTCCGCGATAGCTCCTGCTCGTACCAGGCCACCGTCTCCTGCAACCCAGCGCGGAACTCGGTGCGTGCGGTGAAGCCAAATGCCTCGCGCGCCCGCGAGGTATCCAGGCAGCGGCGCGGCTGGCCGTCCGGCTTGCTCGTGTCCCACTGAATCGCGCCGCGAAAGCCGACCAGTTCGCAGATCAAGGTGGTCAGATCACGGATCGAGATTTCCCGGCCTGAGCCGATGTTCACTGGTTCCGGTCCATCGTAGCGCTCCGTGGCCAGCACGATGGCCTCCGCCGCGTCGCGCACAAACAGGAATTCGCGGGAAGCCGTGCCCGAACCCCAGACCTGGATGGCATCCCGGCCCGCGTTGCGCGCCTCGATCGCCTTGCGGATCAGCGCCGGGATCACATGGCTATGCTGCAAGTCAAAATTGTCGCGCGGCCCGTACAGGTTCACCGGCAAGAGTGTGATCGCGTTGAAGCCATACTGCTGGCGATAAGCCTGGGCCTGCACCAGCAGCATCTTCTTGGCCAGGCCGTAAGGAGCGTTGGTCTCTTCCGGATAGCCCACCCACAGGTCATCCTCGCGAAACGGCACCGGCGTGTGCTTGGGGTAGGCACAGATGGTGCCAATGCCCACGAACTTGGCGACCCCGTGCCGGCGTGCTTCTTCCATGAGCTGAATGCCCATCATGGCATTGTCGTAGAAGAACTTGCCGGGGTTCTCGCGGTTAGCGCCGATGCCGCCGACCACCGCCGCCAGGTGGATGATGATCTCCGGCTGCGCGTGCTGTAACAGCCGGCGAATGGCCAATCCGTCGCGCAGATCGTACTCCGCGCTGCGCGGCACGAATACGCTCGCCGGCTGGTGCTGCTTCAGTTCCTGGCAGACGGGCTGGCCCAGGAAGCCCGCGCCGCCCGTGACCAGAACGCGCTTGCCGCGAATAAAGCTCATGCGCTGCTCGGGTTCGCCTTTGCTGACAGGTGCAGTCAAGCGGCTAGTGCAAAAACAAGCGACCTGTTGCGCAAGGCTTTACTTGGGTGGCACGTCCCTCGGT
>JAEUIF010000484.1 GCA_016795185.1 Planctomycetia bacterium
GGGTTAAAAACCGGCGCGCCCCCCCCCGCCGCTCGCCAGTCACGCATTATTTCGCCGCGCGCGGCTGGACCGTGAAAACCGCATCGCCCGAGCCGACGTTGCCGGCGGCGTCCTTGACGCGCAGTACCAAAACGTGCGTGCCGGGCCGCAGGGCATCGGTCTTGAACTTGAAGGTCTCCGTCTTGCTATCGAACAGGCCATCCGTCGGGAAGACGTTGATCCAGCGCTTGCCGTTCACGGCGAACGATGCCCCCGTGAGCCGCACCAGCGGATCGCTGGCCGTGGCCTCGACCACCGCCTGGTCGCCCTCGATGCCGACGACCTTCAGCGTCACGGTCGGCGGCACGTGCGCCACCGCGACCGAGGTGCTGATGCGCTCGCCGACCAGGGCCTCACCATCCGGGTTGTCGCGCCGGTCGCTGGCCGACACCTTGACCTGATAGACGCCGGCCGGCGTGGTGGTCGTGTCCCATTCGTATTCGGTCTTGGTCAGGTTGTCTTCGAGCTGCACCCAGTTCTTCCAGCCTTCCTTGCGAATGAACAGGTGGTAGGTCAGTTCATCCTCGTTGGCGTCCTGGGCGGTCCACTTGATCTTGAGCTTCTTCGGGTTGTCGAGGTTGACCGCATCCAGGTCCGGCACTTCCAGCCCAGTCACTTCCGGAGCCTGGTTCGTGGTCGAATAGCGCAGGGTGACGCTGCCGACCGAGGGCGACAACGCGGGGTTCGCGGAAGCCAGCGTGAGCCGATACTGGAGGAAGCGCGCCGCTGGTGCCGCGATGACGGCCTGCTCGGCGTCGGTCTGCTCGGCGGACCAGTCGCTCCAGGTCTCATCGGGCTCGGCCACATTGCCGGTACGGACGGCCACGGTCACCTTGCAACCGTTGGGCGTCTCGGCCTTCCAGCGCAGCGCGCCCCACTTGCTGACAATCTTGGCGTCGAGCACGTCGGAAGTCACCGTACCGCTGGCCGCGTGACGGTCTTGCAGCACGAAGAGCTTGCCGGGGTCGCCGGCGCCCAGGACGATCGAGCCGTCGCGCCGCTGGCAGAGGCATTGAATCTGCCCGTGGTCCAGGCGGGCAATCTCGGTCTTCTCCTTGGTGGTTTCGTTCACCTCGAAGAGCCGGCCGTCCATGCCGGTGCCGACGAGCAGCCGGCCGTTGGTTTGCAGGAGGCTCAGCACCATGACCTTGTCACGGAAGATCTCGCGCACCGTGCCGTCGCTGCGAATGAAGAACACGGAATTCTCACCTGTGGTCGGCGGCGGTGCGGCCGGCGCGGGCGTGCCCTTTTCGGGTTCCTTTTCCTTGTCCTTGGAGGAAGCGGCGCTGCCTTTGTCGGACTCCTCGACGCCCACGGGCTCCGCCGTGCGGCTGGCGGACGAGGACGGCAGGACCGCGTTGCCCGGCCCTGGCCGTTCCACCGTGGCGGAACCGCCGAGCGCGCGGCGCTTCACCGGAGCGCTGGTACCGGCATAGACGCCAGCGGGTGTGACCAGCAAGCTGCGGACTTCGGTCTGCGGCGTCTGGCAGAGCACAAACCCTTTGCCCTGGCCATCGATACGGTAGACCAGGCCGTTCTTGTCGGTGCCGGCGTAGACGTTGCCGTCCGGGCCGCATGCCACACTCAGGATGTGCTCCTGCTTGGTCGAATAAAACACGGAGGATTTGCCCTGCGGCGTGAGGCGATGAATGCGGCCCTTCGGCCCGGTGCCGGCGTAGATGAACTCACCGCGCGAATCAACGGCCAGCGACCAGACGTAGCTTTCGTTGGTCTCGCACAGCACCTTGTGCGTGCCGTCCGGCGCGATGCGGACGATCTGGCCGTTCGGCCCGGTGCCGGCCAGGATGGCGTTGTCGGGCGCCAGCGCCAGACAGAAGACCTGGCTTTCCTGACCGGAATAGACCACGGCCACCTTGCCGTCCGGCGCGACCTTCCAGACCTTGCCCTCGCCACCTGCGACGTAGAGGTGGCCGTCCTTGTCCTCGACCACGTCCCAGATGTGGGTGGACTTCACGGCGGCGAACGGCTTCAACTCGCGCGCCAGGCGCAGCACGCCTTCATTGCTGACGACCACGTTCTTGAACTGTGCCTTGTCGTGGTGCGTCGGGGCCTGGTGGTGCCAGACTTTGACCTTCCCCGCCTGGGCGACGGACAGCGGCGCATGGGTCGCGGGCAACAGGCTGGCGGACAGGATCAGCAGGCAGGCGAGGCGGAAGGGTCGGACCATGATTCCTCCGGAAGTTCTTCACTCCGTCATCACAATGACCGGCGCGCACGCGAACGGGCCAAACGAGTCGGCCAGGACGCTGCGTCACTCGCCACTGAGCTTCTTGTTCTTCGCCACGGTAAAGCGGATGGATTCGGAGCCCTGCACCACCCAGTCGGTCGGGTGGCGCGCGACCAGCGCGCCGGTGATCGTTTGCGCGCCGCTGCGCCGGGTCGCGCCGATGATCTGCACCATACTCGGCGGTAGGTTGGGCAGCGCTTGCCCGCCGACAGCCACGCCCACACCGCTGATCGGCACGCGGACCACGAGGTTGGTGCGCTTGGCGCGGGTCTGCACGGCCAGCGAGGCGAACACCTGTTCGAGGTTCTGCGGATTGTTGAGATACGGGTGGTCGCGCAGCTCGGCGCGGGCATTGGTCAGGTCATCGCAAATCTGCGCTGTGTACGTGCCTTCCGGCAGGTCCGCCGGCAATTTGATCGCGATGCGCGTCTTCTCCGGCAGCCCCTTGTAGGGCCGCATAAAGACGGATGCCTTCAGCGTCTCGCCCGGCGCGTACACATCGGAATCGACCTCGACGGCCTCGATGTCCGCGGTGCGCCGTCCCGCCAGGATGGTGGTTTCGCACTCGACCTTTTCGATGCGCACCGGGCCGAAACTGTTGAAGTTCAGCATGTGAATCACGTTGGACACTTGCTGGTAGAGCATGCCCGCCGCGCGGCTGCCAGAGAAGCCGGAGCCGGAGAAGGTGTCCTTGATGATGATGGGCTTGCGGCCCTCCACCGTGATGCGGGCTTCCATCTCGGCGGTGATCTCGTCGGGCAGGTCGCCTTCCATGTCGAGCGAGTTGACCAGCGACGCCTGCACCAGCTGGGCCGACAGCGATTTCTGACGCACGACCTGCACCTTGAACGTGCGGGCTTCCTCGCCCTCGCGGCGCACAGTCATCTGCACCGGCAGCAGGTCCGGCGTGCGGCCCAGCCAGCCGGCGATGCAGGTGCTGACGTCGGCGTTGATGACGCCCACGGTCCGCAGCGGCGAGCCCATCTTGAAGCTGATGCTCTGCCGGGGATAAATGGTGTGGATGTAGCCAGTCATCAACGGCAGGTCGCAGCCGCCCATGCCGAAGAACGGATGGCCCCAGCCGTAGACGCGGTCACCTTCGATGTGCGTGACCGTGCCGATGCCGGACATGTCGAAATCGCCCATCACCAGGGCCACCGCCAGCGGGCCGCCGATCTGGAGGTCAGCTTCCTTCTCCTTGGCGGCGATCTTGCCGGCCGCGCCGCCGCTCTGCACCGGCAGCAGTCCGTGCGATTTCAGACCGTCGCGCAGCACATCGAGGCTGCGGCTGGAAAAGCCCGTGGTCGCCACCGGCATGCGCAACGGCACCATCCAGAGGCCGTCTTCAGCGCCCGAACGCGATGCGTCGAAGCCCGCGGAGACGGTCACGCGGTCGTACTGCACGCCGTCGATCTTCAGCGGTTCCTTCAAGCCGACGCGCCGCGGCTTGCCGTTCTGCTCGACCAGATCGCGGCGCTCGAAGCGTTCGACGAAGCCGTGCATCTGCGCGAACGGGGTGACGCCCGCAATCGGCTCCTTGCCGAAGGCCCAGGCATAAGCGACCGCGCCGAGCAACTTGCCGTCGATGTAGACCGGGCTGCCGCTCATGCCGGCGATAACGCCGGTCTTCTCCAGGTCCAGGCCGGACAGCCGGCACAGCACCAGGTCGCGGCCGGGACTGGTGTTCTTCAGCACGCCGAGCACCTCGGCGTCGAAGGACTCCAGCTTGATGCCTTTCATGACGGTGCGTCCGGTGCCCTTCATGCCGGGGCGGACGTCGTCCACTTGCCAGTAGGTTTGCGCTTTCGGCTCGGCCTGGAGCGCCGGCGGCGTCAGGACCAAAAGCAGAGGGGCGGTGAACAGCAGCCAGGGCGTGCGGCGAACAGCGAGTCGGATGGTGGCAATCATTGGCCACACCTCCAAACAATGCGGATGGAATGTCCGGGCGTTGGCCCATCATGGACGCAAGCGGCACGGATCCGCGCGGGGCCGGGGAGCGCCCCGTGAGGGGAGACAGGTGGAGACCAGGGACCGGAGGTCGAAAGGGGTGAATCGCAGGTTGCTTCGGCACGGCAGAACCAAGCCGGTCTGCCCTGGGATCGCCACTAAACCCGATACTCTAGCGACGGTCCCACATTCGAGACAAGGGCAACTGGTCGGCGTGCCGTACCGTTTCGCTCCGTTCCGTGCCGTTCGGCGGTCGTGGCAGCGAGCCGCCGGGGAGCCTCTTTTACAACCATAGTCCACGAATTGATGGGAAGCCAAAAAAACAACCCCCGGTGCTGCCGGGTGTGGAGTTACTCGCGGTTTCGATTTGCCCTCGCCAGCCGCAGCGACCGCACCTCGCGAGCCTCCCGCAACGAGCCCACGATCACCGCCAACCGCAGCTAAAACAGCCTAACCGACCCCCGAAACCTCGAGGTCGTCCCGCCGGGGCCAAACGCACCCAAGCCCGAAAGAGTCCCGCGAAACCTCACGCCACCTGAACAACAGTGCACTAATTCGGTAAGCAATTCCGCCGAATTTCCGGATTAGCCCGCGATGCTCGGACTCCAGCCGCGCGACTCCGCTCTATGGCCGGGCCAACGACCACCTCCGTCGCGCACGGCTTCGCCCATCGACTCCGCCGAAAGTTATCCCCACCCACCAGCGGCGGCAGGCGCCGCCCGGTCGCGAAGAAATTCATTCGGAGGCACCGCACAGCGACCTTCGCCGGGCGGCCAGCACGCTGTTTGGCGGGGAATGGGGTAACGCGAATGCTCTATCCTGCAAATTACACGGTCTGGAGGTGAAGTGACGAAGGTGTTGCAAAAGTCATCACAAACGAAACGACTTGACATTCAAGAATGCTGGTCAGTCTATGGGCAAGGTGGTCCAGAACCTGGCACCCTAACGATCAGCAATCGGCGAACGGCTCGCGTACCAGGCCTGCAAGGCAAAAACGAATGCCGCGAACTCAAAGAGGAGCAACAGCATGGCTACCACTTGCAAGGTTAACTGCATCGCCGGGTCGCGATCCGTGAAGAAGCCGCCGGTAGCCACGAAACCGAACACCATGCCCGTGGTATAGATCGCCAGCACGGGCAGTCCGAGCACCCCTGCCCAGATGGCCCATCCGTGCCGGCGGGCCGTGAAATAACCCAAGACGAACTGCACGCCCGCGAACACACTGGAGGAGAAGGCATACGCCCGCAGGTCGGCGCTGGCCAAATCGGTGGCTACGCGACCGCTGCTCACCACCGCGATGCCGATGACCATCGCGGCCTGCGAGATGATGCCGTTGACGAACGCCAGTCGCGCTGCCTCGCCGATCCGTTCCGGGCGGCGAGCCCAAGACGTCTTGCGTGGCGGTTCGGGGTCCGGCCAGCGCGTCCGAGGCACCTCGACAGCGTTCACCGTGTCCGACTGAGCATAGTAGGCCAGTAGACCGACGCTGAAGGCGAGACACTGCGCGCCGTACAGAAAGAACATGCCGCGGTACAGGTTCCAGAGCGTGTCCGGATCGAATCGGGAGGTGTATTCCTGAAACGGCGCGGGGGCGCTGAAGACGATCGCGACCACGATCGCCATGACCAGGGCGGACAGGCCCGCGCCGCCCCACAACGCCAATACTCGCCGGCGGATGGCCTGCCAGCCGCAGTAAATGAGCGGTAAATGGAGGGTCGCGACGACGCCGGCGCTGTGCAGGTAGTATTCAACTTCGATCGCCTGTGAGAGATCTGTGCCCAACATGGGCACCGGAAGGAAGCGAGTCAGCAGGACGAGGATATAGACGACGTTGACGGCGATGGCTAGCAGGCCGGCGTCGCGCATTCTTTCCGGACGTCGAGCCCAGGCTTGCCATTGCCGGAGAACTCCGGCCTGCCGGGCCACGACCGTCTGGCCGTTCTGAAAACGGTGTAGGTCATCCGCCAGTTGGCCTGCATCCGCATAGCGTCCCTGCGGCTCTTTGTCCAAGCACTTCAAGCAAATCAGTTCCACACCGCGCGGTACTCCAGCGCGCAGCGCCGAGGGCGGAATCGGCTGCTGAACGCGGATGCGGTCAAGCACTTCGGCGAAGCTGGCGCCCCGGAATGGCGGCTGGCCGGTGAGCACCTCGTAGAGAATCGCGCCCAGGGCGTACACGTCGGTCGCCGGGCCGGTGCACTCGGCCCGGCCGTCGGCCTGCTCGGGCGCCATGTACAGCGGCGTGCCCAGCACGACGCTGGTGCGCGTGTCCGTCAGATTAGCTTCCAAGAGCTTGGACAATCCGAAATCCGTGATCTTGGGAGTGAGCGATTGCGGCCAATGGTCTGAAGTGGTGGCTGCGGTGCCGCCCCGGACATCGTCCTCAGTGGGCTGGAGCAAGACGTTCGACGGCTTCAGGTCGCGGTGCAGGACGCCCCGTTCATGGCAGTAGCGCATCGCTTCGGCCAGCTTCAGGGTCAAATCGACGGCCTGTCCAATGGGCACAGGCGACTCGCGTGCATCGAGCCAGACCGCGAGATTGGGGCCGGGGCAGAAAGCGGAAGCGATATAGCACACCGCGCCCACCTCGCCCGCTTCATAGACCGGAACAATGAAGTTGTGCTCCAGTGACGCCGCGATACGGGCTTCCTGTAGAAAGCGCCCGCGCAGGGCCGCATCTCCCAATCCTTCCAGGCGGGGCACCTTGAGCGCTACCGCGCGACGCAATATCGGATCGTGCGCCTGGTAGACGATGCCGAAACCGCCCCGGCCGATTTCGCGCTCGATGACGAAGCGCCCGACGGCCTGTCCCTCCAGCGACCAGGGCGACCGCGGCGCTGGCCAGCGCGTCGCCAACAAGTCCAGGCAGCGCTGGGCGTCCGCCACGTCGGCGCGCAACGCCGCCGGCACTTCCAGGCTGGCACGGTAGGCGTCGGCACGCCCGGCGGCGAGTGCCGCGTCGTAGGCCAACAGCAGTTCGGCGTAGGCGGGGTCAGCCGGAGGGTCGGGCGTCATCGGGCGGCCTCAGGGCTTCCCGGAGTTGATCGACGGCACGCACCCATAGCTTGCGTACCGCCTCCGGGGAGCGGCCGAGCGTCTGGGCGATTTCCACGAAGGTTTGATGGTCGCGGTTGTGCAAGAGGATGACCTGGCGAT
>JAEUIF010000488.1 GCA_016795185.1 Planctomycetia bacterium
CTTACGCCCGCCGCTCGCCTAATCTCAAGGGAGAATCGATCCAAACATGGTCCGCCTCCTCGGTGTCCTGGTGATGGTCCTGGTGCTGTACGGCATCCTGATGGGCTCGTTCGAGAACGCCCAGTCGCTGGGCAACCATCAGGTGCTAGCCCGTCGCCTGGGCTTCTACGGCGTGCTGACGCTCGGCGTCGGCGTGCTGATCGTGTCGGGCGGCATCGACCTGTCGATTGGTTCGCTGCTGGGACTGTGCGCCGTGTGTTTTGGCCTGTTGATTCAGAAATGGCCGCCGGTGATGGCCGCCGGCATCGTGATCCTGGGCGCGGCCTTGGTCGGCCTCATCCACGGCGTGCTGATCACGCAGCTGAACTTGCAACCTTTCCTCGTTACGCTTTGCGGCCTGTTCATGTATCGTGGGCTGGCCCGCTACGCCAGCGATACGACCCTGGGGTTGCCGGATCAACCCTCGGTCGAAAGTCTGCGCTGGCTGCTGGTGAACGGCAACTTTCTAGGCGTCTCGCATCAGCTGCTACTGCTCTTGCTAATTGCCGCCGTACTGGCACTGCTGCTGCACGGCAGCGTTTACGGCCGCTATCTGTACGCAATTGGCTACAACGAGAAGGCGGCGCTCTACGCGGGCATCGCGACGACGCGCTACAAGATCATGGGTTACGTGATCTGCTCGATGCTGGCGGGGCTGGGCGGCGTGCTGTTCCTGCTGGAATACCGCATGGCGCAACCGTCGAGCGCTGGTTCGCTGCTGGAACTGTACGCCATTACCGGAGCGGTGCTCGGTGGCTGTAGCCTGCGCGGCGGCGAGGGGACGATTCCCGGCATGCTGCTCGGCGCAGCCATCCTGCCGTTGCTGGCGCAGATTTGCAACTTCAGCCCCTACATCGGCAGCGACCTGGAATACACCGTGATCGGCGGGGCGCTGCTGCTGGGCACCGTCGGCAACGAAATGTTGGCCCGCCGTTCGGCGGCCCGCAAATAAACCGCTTGCGGTTTTGCAGGTTTGCCTACTCGAACAACACGCTCACCGATTCGTTGAGGTGGATGCGGCGGATCGCCACCGCCAGCAGCTTGGCCACCGTCAGGATTTTCATATTCGGCAGCTGCTTTTCCGGCGGAATCGGGATGCTGTCGGTCAGCACGATCTGGTTGATCGGCGCTTCGCGCAGCCGGTTGATGGCCTCGCCGCTCAGTACGGCGTGGGTAGCGCAGACGTAGACTTCCCGCGCGCCGTTCTTCTTGGCCACGTGCGACGCGCCGACCACGGTGCCGGCGGTGGAAATCATGTCGTCGAAGATCATCGCCACCTTGCCGTCGAGCGAAGCGCCGATCAGGTTCGCCTGCTTGGTCTCGGTGGCGCTGGAGCGGCGCTTGTCCACGATGGCGATGGAGCCGCCCATTTTTTTCTGATAGGCCAGGGCGCGCTTGATGCTGCCCTCGTCCGGGCTAAGCACGACGAAATCGCGCTGCGGAATCTCCAGTCCGCGGACGAATTCCTGGATGACCGGCCGGGCGTGCAGATGGTCCACCGGGATGTCGAAGAAGCCCTGAATCTGGGCGGCGTGCAGATCGAGCGCCACCACGCGGTTGGTGCCCGCCGTCGTCAGCAGGTTGGCGACCAGCTTGGCGGTGATCGGCACCCGGCCCATGTCCTTGCGGTCCTGCCGGGCGTAGCCGTAGTAGGGCAGGATCGTCGTGATGCGCGCAGCGCTGGCCCGCTTGAAGCAGTCGATCAGGACCAGCAGTTCCATCAGGTTTTCGTTGACCGGCGGGCAGGTCGGCTGCACGATGAAGATGTCGCGGCCGCGCACGTCCTCTTCAATCTGGACGCGCGTCTCGCCATCCGGGAAGCGGTCCAGCGTGATCCGGCCGAGCGGGTCGCCCAGGCATTCGGCGATCCGCCGCGCCAGCGCCGGGTTCGCCGAGCCGGTGAAGACTTTCAGTCCGTTCATGTGTTCCATGATGTTCCGTCGAGGTTGGCACACGGTTCGTGCCGGTGCGCCGCTGCCGGAAACGAGCCAACGTCTGCCACGCGCCGCCATTATGAAGGTCGGGTGTAGAACCTGTCAACAGGGTGCCCCGCGACCCGCCGGCAGCTGGCGTGGGCAGTTATTTCCGGTCGGTAAGGTCGTTGTATTGGAAATGGTCGGCCGCGCTTCGAGGAGGGTGCCATGATCTCCCACCGTTCGCGCTCCTGGTTGCTCGCCTCCCTGCTGCTCGGGTTGACGGGGACCGCCTGGCCATGCCTTGCCGCCGAGGAGGCGCTGCCGGCCGGCGCCCTGTTCCGCCTCGGTACACAGCGACTGCGCCACCCGTACCAGGCCACTCCGGCGGTCTACGTGGCGGCTTCGGCCGATGGCAAGCTGCTCGCCTCGCGCACCGATGACGGCAGCGTCTTGCTCTGGGAACCCGCCAGCGGACGTCTGCTGCACCAGTTGCGGGGCAGCAAGGCGAAGCTGCTCAGCTTTGCCTTCACCCACGACGGCAACCACCTGGCGGCCGGCGACCTGATGGGGTCCATCACCCTTTGGGACACCGGCACCGGCAAGCTGACGCGCCAGTGGCCGGGGCATCGCGGCGAGCAGGTAACGAGCCTGGCGTTCGCGCCGGACGACAGCTTCCTGGTTTCGGGCGGCACAGATTGCTGCGTCCGCGTCTGGGACCGCACCGGCGAAAACCTGGTACGGTCGTTCGAGGAATTGCCCGAACGGATCATGGCGGTTGCGGTATCGCCGGGCGGCGCGTCCATCGCGGCCGGCGGGCGGGGTTCGACCGTGATCGTTTGGGAAACCGCGACCGGGAAGGAAATCCGCCGTCTGCCGGGCAACCGTGTGCCGTTGTTCGGGCTGGCCTTCCATCCGGACGGCAAGTCGTTGGCCGTCGGCAACCGAGCCATCGTCCGTTTGCACGACCTCGAAACCGGAAAGGAACTGCGGACCTTCGGGCGGCCAGTCAGCGGCGATGTCACGTCGTACAACCACGACGAATGCTTGGCCTTCAGTCCCGATGGCTCGCTGGTCGCCACGGGCGGCAAAGAACTGCGGCTCTGGGAGACGGCGACCGGCAACGCAGTCCGGTCGCTGGGCGACCGGCGCAAGGTCGTCTCCGTGGCCTTCGCGGCCGATGGCAAGACGCTCTATTCCGGCGGCGGGGACCAGGAGATTCACCTCTGGGACGTGGCCAGCGGCAAAAAGCTGCGCGACGACGGCGCGGGCCATCGCGACAAGGTGCAGAGCGTCGCCTTCACCCCCGACGGCAAGCTGACGGCCACCGCGGGCGCGGACCGCTCGATCTGCCTCTGGGACGCGGCGACCGGCAAGCAGTTGCGCACCCTGACCGGCCACACCAGCGGCGTCACGGCGTTATACTTTGCACCGGACGGCAAATGGCTGGCATCCAGCGATTTCTCCGGCGCGGTGCGCGTCTGGGAAGTCGAGAACGGCAAGCAATTGCATCACCTGCAAGGGCCGGCGGGTTGGGTTTCCGGCCTCGCCTTCTCCCAAGACCAGAAGCTGCTGGCCTGTGCCAGCCGGTACAACGACGTCTTCGTCTGGGAACTGGCGAAGGAAAAGGAACTGGCGAAACTGGAACGGCAGGCCATTCATTCGCTGGCCTTCGCGCCGGGCAGCTACCTGCTGGCACTGGGCCGGGAGGACGGCCGCATTCAGCTGTGGGACCTCGAACAGGTCGAAGACGCCGACGAAGAGGCAAAGCCGCGCATGATCGCTGCGCACAAGGAGCCGGTCGCGGCCATCGCGTTTTCCGCCAACGGCTGGCAGGTGCTGTCGTGGTCGGAGGGCGGGACCATCTGCCGCTCGGACGTGGAAACCGCCAAGGTGCTGCAACGTTACGAAGGCGGCTACTGCGCCGGCTCGGCCGGGGTCTTCTCCGCCGACGGCAAGACACTGGCGACGGCCCAACCGGATCGCACGCTGCGGTTGATCGAGACCGCCACCGGCCAGGAGCGGGGCCGGCTGCCGGGCCATTCACCGTTCATCTGGTCGCTGGCCTTCGATCCCACGGCGCGGCGACTGGTGTCCAGCGGCGAGGATTGCACGGCTCTGGTCTGGGACGTGACCCGCAAGCTGCGCGACGGACGCATGCCGGTCGTCGCCCTGACCGCCGCCGAAATGGACAAGCGCTGGGCCGACCTGGCGGGCGACGACGCCGGCCGCGCATACGAGGGCCTGTGGGCCTTCACCGCAGGGGCCGAGCAGGCGCTGCCGTTCCTCAAGGAGCGCTTGCAGCCGATCAAGGTCGAGGCCAAGCAACTCGCCCAGTGGATCGCCCAGATGGACAGCACGAAGTTTGCCGAGCGCGAGCGGGCGCGCGAAGCGCTGGAAACCGTCGCGGAAGTCGCCGAGGAGGCCCTGAAGAAAGCCCTGGAGAACAAGCCGTCGCTCGAAGTGCAGACGCGCCTGGAACGGCTGCTCGAAAAGGTCGAGAAGGAACGCCACACGCTCAATCCGCACCGGCTGCGGGTGCTGCGTTGCATTGAAATCCTGGAACAGATCGGCGGCGAGGAAGCCCGGCAGTTGCTGGCGTCGCTGCACCAGCCACCCATTGAGATGCGCCTGACCGGACACGTCAAGCTGGAAGCCGAAGCCGCGCTCTATCGCCTGAAACACCGGCCCTGAACGCCAGGTTCTGACCGCTTGCGGCTTTCGCAGAGGTCTGCGAAACCGCGCGCGGTGCAAACTCCCTGGAAAAACCATCGACAAGCACCGAGGCAGACAGGTACATTAGGGGCACTTATAGTGCCCGCCCCTGGCCGCGCCGCCGTTCCCTCCCTGGCTGGCGCGGTGTGCGACTTCCTGCCTCGGAGTGCGAACCATGACGCGAGCCGCCGTCGCTGCCATTTGTTTGGGTTGCATCGGTCTGACCTTCCTGCCTTCCTTCGCGGCCGAGGAAAAACAGCCCCCCGCCGCCGAACACGAACGGGCCGTCGAGTTGGTCCGCCAGCTGGGCAGTCAGTCGTTCAACGCGCGCGAGGAAGCCAGCAAGAAACTGATGCAACTCGGCCGCCCGGCCAAGCAGGCGTTGCTCGACGGCGCCAAGAGCCTGGACCTCGAAGTCCGCACTCGCTGCGAACAACTCCTGGTGGACGTGCTGGCAGCCGACCTCAAGGCGCGCGTCGATGCCTTCATCGCCGACAAGGATGGCAAGGTCGAACACGACCTGCCCGGTTGGAAGCGCTACCGCGAGCTGGTCGGCAAGGACGCGGGCAGCCGGGAACTGTTCGCCGAAATGTGCCGGGCGCATTCCCGCCTGCTGGACGAAGCCGACGCCGACCCCAAGGCGATGGGCCAGAAATATCTGCAAGAAGCCCAGGCGATGTACCAGCAGATTTACCAGCCAGCCGTCGGCCAGCGCCGGCAACTCACGCTGGCCGACGTGGCAACGATGCTCTTCATCGCCACGGATCCGGAAGTGCCGGTGCCCGACCAGGCCCGTTCGTTCACCGTCAACCTGCTCTATCAGCCGGCGTTCAACAACGCGGTACGCAACGGCCCGCGCACCGAGCAGGCCCGCAAGTTGCTGGGTGCCTGGATCGCCCAGGCCCAGGGCCAGTCGGCCGTGCAGACGCTAAACCTGGCCATTCAGTTCGGCCTGAAGGAAGGGTTGGTGCTGGCCCTGAAACTGATCGAGAGCAAGGACTTCGCCAACGGCATGGCCATCACCGCCGTCGGCAAGCTGGGCAACAAGGAGCACGTCCCGGTCCTGGAAAAGTTGCTCGACAACAAGACCGTGGTCATGAACGTGAACCTGAACAACAAGCAGGGCACCACGGAAGTGCGCGACGTGGCCCTGGCGGTCTTGATCCACCTGACGGGCCAGCAGATCAAGGACTACGGCTACGAGTTCTACCGCTTCCCGAACAACGATCAAATCTTCCACGCCACGGCCTACCTGGCCTTCGCCGAGCAAGCCAAACGCGACGCCGCGCAGCAGAAATGGCACGATTGGAAGGCGAAGCAGCCGAAGCCCTGAAACTGTCTACTCCGCGCATCCGTTCGTAGTTCCGCCTTTAGGCGGTCGAGTCGCTCGCCGCCTACAAGGCGGAACTACGAACCAATCAGCATGACTACTGCAACAATTGCAGATACCGCATCGCGATCGGCCGCGATTCAAAGTCGATGCCCCAGGACTGCTCCACCGCCTGACGGAAGAGCTTCTTCGCCTTGTCCACATCGCCGGTCTCCAGGGCGAGCATGCCGCGCAGCACTTCCAGGTCTTTCATCTTCCGCTGGTGCATGAGGTGCCGCAGGCCGACCTGGGCCTGGTCTTGCAGGACCGGGGCCAGTAGTCGCCGGTTCACTACGTGCGGCTGGAACTGACCGAAGGTCATCGCCTGGAGCATGTTGAGCAAGGGCAGTGCAGTGGGCTGGAGCGTGCCTGGTCCGAGCGCGCGTTCCAGGGCGCGGTCGGCCTCGGCGTAGTCGCCGACGGCGGCGGCTTGCAGCACCCGGTACATCTCGTATTCCAGTGGCCCCAGCAGCTTCTGCTGCGTTTCCGTCAACTGGCCGCGCAGTTGCTCGGCCTGGCCGAACATCAGGTGCAGGAAGAGCAGCAGGTCCGCTTCCTCCGGATTGAACTGGGTTGGGTCCTGGGCTTGCAAGTCATTGAGCGCCTGCCGAGCCAGGCCGAAATAGCGGAACGCCAGCACTGGCTGATGGCGCGGCGGGGCCTGAGTCAGTTGCAACGCCGCGAAACGTTGTAAGTCGTTCACCTGGCGTTCGCGGTCGCTCAGCAGCTGTTCCCACTGGGCCAGTTCGGCCTTGCGCTGCGGGTCGGAGCGTTCTTTCTCCTCGACGCGCATCAAGCGTACTTGCTCGCGCAGGTGTTCCACGGCCAGGTCGTAGAAGCTCATGGACCAGTACAACTCGGCCAGCTGGGCGTGGGCAAGCAGGTCGTTCGGTTCCACCAGCAAGCCGTGGTGCAGGGCCGTCAGCACCTGGATACGGCGGAGCAATTGCCGGAAGTTGACCGCACGGGTCAGCCAGGGCAGTGCGCCGGCGTCGATCGGCCGACGCGCCTCACGCAGTTCGCGTAATTGATCGGCCGAGAGCGCTGGCCGTGCGCGGGAACGCGCCCAGTGATTCTCTTGCGCCAGGGCGAGGGCGGTGGTCGCGCGTTCGAGAATGCGGCAGGCCTGAAGGTCATCCGGGTTCTCAGCCGCGCCGCGCCGCGCAGCGCGCACCGCGAGCAGCAGCGCTTCGGGCGGCCCCATGTCGTAGTCGCCCAGGTAGGAGAGATAAAGTTGATTGGGCGGGTCGAAACTTAAACCTTGCCAGAGGAAAATCGGGAATGACGGCAGCACGCTGGACAGCGAGGTCAGGCTGCCGACCATCGTCGCCCCGGTCGCGTAGCGCCATTCCCGCTCCCGCTGCTTCAGATACTGCTGACGCACGCCCTCGAAGTAGACGGTCAGCATGGCCGCCTGGTCCATTTCCAGACTGGGCGGCGGCAACGGCGTCAGGAACTTTTCCGCCGCGTTGCGCGCCCGGGGCGCTCGGCCC
>JAEUIF010000518.1 GCA_016795185.1 Planctomycetia bacterium
CTCGCCAGGAATGCCATGACCGAGGCAACGAGTTCTTTAACGGTCGAGGCACCCTGGATTTCTTGCTCTGCTCGACCTTGCGACTTCTAGATGCCGAATTGGCTCTGGCCGCCAACGATGAGGCTAGGTGGTTCGGGCTGCGCGCGCACTGGCTCAGGACTTATCAAATCGAGCAGACTTGCCGTCAACGGATGGAAGCGGGCCGACTGCCTTTCAAGGAACATCTGGAAACGCTCTACCACCGCCGCGATGCCGAACTTTGGCTGAAGCAGTTCTTGACCGATAAGAAACTGCCAGTGCCTACCCCGCTGCGCTTTCGACTGGAATCGCGAGGTTGCCCGTGACGGCTAGCCTGGCGAATTTCCTGCGCCACCAGTTCCCGACAGTCAGTCCACCGCTGCGCGCCCTGTTCGAGAGCGCCGCCGAGAACGCCAACCTGCTGTGCAGCGATTTCTGGACCATCCGCGATCTGCTGGAGTTATCGGGCTACGAAGGCGACGAGCCGTTGCAGGTGTTGCTGCTGTGCTTGCTGCTGGCCCTGGATGAAGGCAGTTTGTGCGTCGAGGCTTCCGAGGCGGGGTTGGCTCGACGGCTGGCCTGGTTGGTGGATGACGTTGCTGCGGAGAATTTCGCCCGGCAGGCGGCGTCGGCGCTGCGGCAGCATGGCTATCCCACGCTGATTGGGCGCGAGGTCGATGACGGCAAGCCCGTTGTGTTGCGTACCATTGGCCGCCGGTGGTTTCTCTACTTTCAGAAGTATCTCAAGCACGAACTCCTGCTCGATGTCCAGCTGCGACAGCGGCTCGCGGCCAATGACGCGGGCGCGAATTTGCCCCACCTGCGGACGATGCTCGCCGACGTGCTGCGTGTGCATCCGATCTTGCGCGGCGGGTCGCCGGTGCGGCTCAACGACGATCAGCAGCGGGCGGTGGCCCTGGCGTTGCTGCGGAACTTCGTGGTCATTTCCGGTGGTCCCGGAACCGGCAAGACTTCCATCGTGTTCACGTTGCTGCGCTGCCTGGCGCGGCGCGGCGTGGCGGTCGAACGCATTGCCCTGGCCGCGCCCACCGGCCGCGCGGCGCAGCGACTATCGGACGCGCTGCGCGCTGGACTCGATCAGGTGCCCAGCGCGCAGACGGCGGAAAGTCCCGATGCTCCACTGCGCGAACTGACCGCCGTCACGCTGCATCACCTGCTCGGCTACAACCCGTCGCGCGGGATATATCGTCATCACGTCGAGAACCCGGTGCCGGCGGACGTGGTCATCGTCGATGAAGTCTCGATGGTCGGGCTGGTGCTGATGGCCCAGCTGCTGCAAGCGGTGTCGCCGACGGCGAAGCTCATCCTGCTGGGCGACAAGGACCAGCTGCCCTCGGTCGAAGCCGGCGCGGTGCTGGCCAGTCTCGCACCGGCGGACGGCCAGGCGTCGTACTCGGCCGAGGTGCGGGCCGCCTTCGCCCAGGTGCTGCCGGAGTCGCCGCCGCCGCCGGGCGCAGCGACGGGCCTCCTGCGCGATGCCCTGGTCATCCTGGAGCAGAACTACCGCTCGCAGCGCGACATTCTCGCCGCCGCGGCGCTGGTCAACCGTCAGGACGTGGACGCGGTCGAAGCGCTGCGATTGGAGCGAGCCCTGGCGCCGGCCGAGCCCTTTCCGCCCGCAGCGCCCGGCTGCTGGTTTCTGAACCTCGATGAACTCGGCTCGGCCCAGTGGCCGCGCGCCCTGCAACAGTGGCTGGACCAGCACTACCTCACGGCCGGGCCGCACGGCGACAGCTATCGCGGCCTGGTGGAAGCCTGCGTGCTGCCGGCGGGCGGCGATTCACCCGTCGCGCTGCAACCGCTGCTGGACCGCCTGTTCGCGGTGCTCGGGCAAGCGCGTATCCTGACCCTGGTGCGGGAAGGGCCGCACGGCTGCGCGGGCATCAATCAGTTTCTCGAAAAGCTGCTACGGCCTCGCCTCGATCGCCGCCTGACGGCCGACCTGTTCGTCGGCGCGCCCGTGCTCATTACGCGCAACGACCCCGCCCGAGGGCTATTCAATGGCGATGTCGGCATCGTCCTCCGCGATGCGAGCGGCACCCGCCGCGTGGTCTTCCCCCGCCTGGGTGGTTACGTTTCGTTCGCGGCCGAACTGCTGCCGGCCCACGAACTGGCCTTCGCCCTGACGGTCCACAAGAGCCAGGGCTCCGAATACGGCCGGGTGCTGCTGGTGCTACCGAAGGAAGGCGGCCGACGCCTGCTGAGCAAGGAAATGCTCTACACCGGCATCACACGCGCCAAGGAGCAGGCCCTCATCGCCGCGACGCCCGCCTCGCTGCAACTGGCGGTGCATCGGCGCGTGGAACGGGAATCGGCTTTGCTGGGCGGTTGATCGGCAATCGAACTCTTCCGGTTTGCGATGCAGCGAACACACGCAGAGCACGACCTTGTGCCGGCGGTGCTACTTCTTGCCGCGCTTGGCCAAAATGTCGTCGATCTCCTGCCGGGCCTTCTGGACAACGGTTTTGGTTTCCGCCGGCACGTCCAGTTTCAGTGACAGGTCGGCCAGTTGGTGCAATTCCCGCAACACATCGGAAGGAGCGTC
>JAEUIF010000605.1 GCA_016795185.1 Planctomycetia bacterium
TAGGCTTCATCGTAAGCGATGGCATCCTCCGGCCAGCGCTGGTCCGCCAGCCGGCAAACGCCTGACTCATGCTCGAACGGAAATGCCCGGCCCGCGCGGCCGGACTCCAGGGCTTGCCGTGCCGCCGGCGTGAGCAGGAAGAAGCTGGCGAAACATTGACCGCCCGGCTTCAGCACCCGGCCGATTTCGCGGACGTAGTGCTCGACGTCCATCGGCAGCATGTGCGTGAACACCGAGGTCAGGAACACGAGGTCGCAGGAATGGCCGGGGCACGGAAAGCGATAGTCGCTGGCGTTGATTCTGCCGGTGGGGTGGTAAGTCCGATTGCGAATGTCGGCGTGCTGGAACTGAAAGTTCGGATAGCGCGGCGTCAGATGCCGCCGGCACCACTGGACGCCGTGCGGCACGATGTCGAAGCCGAGATATGCGCCGTTGGTGTTCAGATAGCGCGTGAGGGCGCGGGCGTTCTTGCCGTTGCCGCAACCCGCTTCGAGGACTTGATGGTGCGGTTGCAAGCCGTGGCCGATCAGCCGGCGTAGCAGGTCGTCGCCCAGACGGCGGAAGTCGTCGTACTCGGTGGTGCCGTCGAACAGAAAACGGCGAGGCGGCGTCAGAGCGTCGCGCCGGCCGGTCCAGCAGTCGAGGTAGTCTTCCTTGAAGGCGCGGCCGGTGCCAAGGTGCAGCAGGGCCTTCAAGCCCGCGAAAGTTCTTGGGCTGAGGCGATGCAGGGCGTCGGCGGCCAGGCGCTTGCAGTGCCAGAGTTCCATCGTGAAGCTTCCTACACCTTTTCCATGACGACGATGCCGCTGCGCCGCGCAGTGTCGCGGAGCAACCGCAGCGCCCGCAGTGCCCGTCGCAGCGCCTGGCTGATTGATTCCGGTCGGGCGGCGGTGCAGGCGGATGCCAGGTCGAACGGATGCGGCACGATCCGGAAGTTCGTGAGGCCCGCGCGCCGGCCGAGTGCGATGATCCGTTCGGGCGGCATGTCCTGTTCGGTGACGTTGAAGCGCTGTACCGCTTCTCGCGCCGCGGGAGTCTGTGCATGGCCGACGCCCGGCTCGCAGGTGACACAGACGCCGCCGGCTTTGAGAGCAGCAGCGACGCGCCGCAGCGCCAGTTCCGGATCGACCGCATGGTGCAGCGAGCCAAAGAAGACGGCAGTATCGAAATCCTGCTCGAAAGCCAGTTCTTCGTAATCGCAGACCAGGAAATGCAAGTTGTCCAGGGCTTCGTTGCCGGCCTGTTCCTTGGCGCGCGCGATCATGTCGGGCGCGATGTCAATGCCGAGCGTGTCGTAGCCGCGCTGGGCGAAGAAGCGGCTGGTCCAGCCCGTACCGCAGCCCAGATCGAGAAGCCGCGCCGGCGGTGCGGGCAGCAGCGCGAGCAGCGTGCCGACTTCCACCAGAAACCGGCCGCACTGCGGATCGGAATACGGCAGGCCCACCGCATGGCGCACCGCTGCTTCGCCGATGTTCAACAGGTAGTTGCGCTCACCGTCCTTGGCCATGCTGGATTTCCCATTGTCCGGAAAGGCGAGCGGCGGGCGTGAGCCCGCTGTTCGTGGGAATAAACAGCGGGCTC
>JAEUIF010000606.1 GCA_016795185.1 Planctomycetia bacterium
AAAAGCTGCTGCCGACCCTGATGTTCAAGAAGACGCTCAAAATCGACCTCGGCAAAGTGGCCAAGATTCACACGGTCGAGGGCGCCAAGCCCGACGACGCCGAATGGGTGGTGACGCTCAAGGACGGGGAGGAAAACACGCTGAGCCTGCTCAAGACCATTCCCCTCGGCGAGCAGCAAGCCACGCTCGAAGGACTGCTCGGCAAAACATCGGCTGGCTGGAAGCTGTATCCGGCCCACACGTTCACCGAGATCGTTTTCGACGAAGCGAAGAAGGAATAAGCCACGGCTTGGCGCTTCAAGTTCGTAGTTCCGCCTTCAGGCGGCGAGTCGCTCCGCCGCCTGAAGGCGGAACTACGAACTGCCGAGCCGAGCATTTCCTGTCACAGCCGCCACCGCATGCAGTACAAGGGGCAGTAACCCCGGCGTGACGGTCAAGCCGCGCTGATCGCCCCGTTCCTGGTCCCGCGACCATCCCATCCCGTTTGGCGCTGCGCGGATGCCGTCAACTTTTTCCGGCTCCCGAGGGCATCTCCGTGCTTGCCTCTTCTCGTTGCGGCATTCCCTGCCATCCGGCGTTCCTCCAGGGGGAACTGCCGTCGCGTTGGCGTACCCCGTTCGAGCGCTCGTTCGGATGCGATTTTTCCCGCGTGCGCGTCGAATCCGGTCCAGCAGTCGATGCCGACCTCGCACGGCGGCAGGCCGTGGGCCGCGCGCTGACGCCCGACCGGATCGCCCTCGCCAGCACGCTGGCGTTCTGGCCCGAAACGCTCCAGCGCTTCGTCGTCGGTCATGAACTGGCGCATACCGTGCAATTGGCGCGCGGCGGTTCGACGCCTGTCCCGCAACTCGAAGCTGAAGCCGACCGTGCCGCCCTGGCTGCCCTGCGTGGCGCAACCTGGACGATCCGCGGGTGCGCCGCCCAACCGCTGAACATGATGACCACGGCCATCTCGATCGTCAGCCGGATGCCGTCGTCGGACAAGGCGCTGGCTTCCGCGTCGAAGCACTATTACAACACGTTTCGCTACGAACCCAGCGGCGGCAAGCTCGTCGGCAAGACGCCGGGGCCAGGCAAGGGCCGCGAAGCGTTTCGCTGGCTGTCGATCTACTGGGACGCGCAGGAACTCGCGAACATCAATCTGTTTGATGTGCTGTCGCGCGCGGCCGAGTACGCGCTGACCCCGAATGGCGCCGTCCTGATCGAGTGCCACGGCGACCCGGACGGCCTGTCCATACCGTTGATTCCCGGCGGCTTGCCACGCAAAATCGGGCCGACCGGGCCGACCAGCATCATCGACTATCTCACCTGCCGTCACAAGAAGTACAGCGACGACGCCGCCGCCTACGGCATGTTCATGTACGAGTATTCCAAAAGCTCGGGGCAGACCGAGCGGGACCGCCAGCGCGCCGTGAAGCAACTCCAGACCATGCGGCAGAAGATCGACATCCTCCGCGCCAAGCAACTGCGCCACGTCGCGTTCCGCGCCTGCCAGGTGGGCAAGAACCCCGCCGCGCTCAACGGCCTGAAGGAACTGTTCGGGGCCGAGCACGCCAGCGCGCCGAAGCTGCGCACGTTCTTTGGCTACTTCAATCCGGCGATTGACGACAGCGCTGAAACCTGGAATGAGGTTCAGGGTCTGGATAGCAAATGGCAGGTGTTCGGCGCCAAACCGAACCGCTTTGCGGTGCTCATCAAGGGCAAGGACCCCAATGCTGGCAACAAGTCCGTGGCGGAGTGCAGGGCGGCGGTGACCAGCTTCGTCGAGAACTACTATCCACCCGCCTACAATTACCAGTACAAGAAGGGACTGCTCTACTACCAGGTCTTCTGGGACCCCGCCGCACAGCGCATCTATTTTCCCCAGGAAGCGGAGTACGTCCAGAACCTGCTGTACGACGAGAGCGCGCCGAAGCGGCCCTACGCGAAGCTGGCGCCCTGAGCGGAGTGGCTTGGGCTGGCGAGCGGCGGGCGTGAGCCCGCTGTTTGTACCGTCAGTCGCTGGTTGATTCAATAGCGGGCTCACGCCCGCCGCTCGCCCGATATTGCTGGGTGACAGTGTTCAGTTGCCTTGTGCGATGTCCAGGGAGTGGTTGCCTGAAGTACGTCGGGCTTTCCAGCCCGACACGTCGCGCCACGGGCTGGCCGCGCCCGCTCGACGACACCGCGGATCACCGGCGCTGCGGGTCGGGCTGGAAAGCCCGATGTACTGGTGGCGGCCAGGTAAGCACTCCCTGGGCAATCCACTAGGAGAGCACCTGCGCCAGCAAGTTGTCCTGCGGATAGCTGTGGCCCAGGTGCTGGCGAAACCCCTCGGCATAGGCCACGCCGCTTTGCTGGCCGCGCTCGGCGGACCAGTGGCGCATGGCTTCGAGGTAGTGGTCGATGCCGTGGTGCTTCAGTAGCCAGTCGCGCTGGCTGGCATGGCACGCCAGCATGGCGGCCTTGGACTCGATCACGCTGCTGATGTCGATGCGGAAACCGGGCGGTACGTCGCGGCCGAGCGGGTCTTTGCCCTCGATGGGGTCGCAGTAGTAGAGATGCGGAATTGCCGGCAACGGCGGGCCTATGCCGACGTCACGCAGGAAGTTCGGAATCGGCGCGGCGAAGGCGGCGGCGCGGACAATGCTCGAAGTCATCTCGTGGTCGAGCATGTAGTCGGCCGGGCTATGCGTCAGGACGATGCGCGGTCGGACTTGCCGCAGGAGCCGTGTCACCTTGTCGAGCGTGTGTTGGCCATAGCAGACGAGCAGGTCGCGCTCTTCCAGGCAGTGATACTGGCCGCCGACCACGGCCGCCGCCTTCGCCCCTTCCGCGCGCCGGATGCGGCTGATCTCCTCCGGCGGCAACTCGGCGGAGCCGCAATCGCCGGGCGTCATCGTCGCGATATGGACCTGCCAGCCTTTCTCCCGTGCGAGCCGGAGCAGCACGCCGCCGCAGAGGATTTCGGCGTCGTCGGGGTGGGCCAGCACGGAGAGGATGGCATCGGGCATCAGGATAGCTCTGAGAAAAAGGCGAGCGGCGGGCGTCAGCCCGCTGTTTATGGCGACAATGGCGGAAATCAACAGCGGGCTG